>JAFRYG010000086.1 GCA_017441205.1 Pseudomonadota bacterium | reverse complement strand
CCCTTTGCGAACTGAGGCGAATAGTTAGGATTATGGTGATTAGAGGGGGTGTTGCGGGGGATTATCCCCCGCAGAGGGGGTAGGCGCGTATTTGCGCAGCAAATAGCGCCGCAGGGGGCGTTTCCCCCTTCACAGAGACAAAACACCCGAAAGTTCGTGGATTTCTCTGTTTATATGAAGATGCAATAATGCAGGTGAAGTGAAAATGAAACGAAGGGCAAAACAATCCCTCAAAAGAGTGAATTCGATACGTTTCAGAAGCAAAAATCACTTTTCAGCATAACACTAATAGTGCCGAAAACTCTATTAAAAACCGACAAATCGGGCGCCGGAAAGTCGATTTTTTGTGATGTCAAAAAAAAAGACGATTAGAGCGGCATGTAGGTGTGGAACACCTTGACAATGAAAGCGTGCCGGGAATATAGAGGACGCGCTTTTTGGAGGGAATTCGGAAACGGTTTCCGGATACCCGAGTTTTAAATCATGGAGGTTTTTATATGACCATCAAAGTTGGTATTAATGGTTTTGGTCGCATCGGCCGTATGGTTTTCCGCGCTGCTTTCGAGAGCTTCAGTGACATTGAGATTGTTGGTATCAATGACCTCCTCGATAACGACTATCTCGCCTATATGCTCAAGTATGACTCGGTCCATGGCCGTTTTGACAAAGACATCAAGGTCGATGGAAATTATCTCATCGTCGATGGCAAACGCATTCGCATGACCGCTGAAAAAGATCCTGCGAACCTGAAATGGGACGAAGTCGGTGCTGATGTTGTCGTTGAATCGACAGGTTTCTTCCTCACGGATGAAACGGCACGCGCCCACATCAAAGCTGGTGCCAAGAAAGTTATCCTGAGCGCCCCCAGCAAAGATGCGACCCCGATGTTTGTTTATGGTGTCAATGACAAGAAATATGCCGGCCAGGACATTATTTCGAATGCAAGCTGCACGACGAACTGCCTCGCCCCCATCAGCAAGGTCCTCAATGACAAATTCGGCATTAAACGTGGTCTGATGACGACAGTTCATGCTGCAACAGCTACGCAGAAAACCGTCGATGGTCCTTCCAAGAAAGACTGGCGCGGTGGCCGCGGTATCCTCGAGAACATCATTCCCTCCAGCACTGGTGCTGCCAAGGCCGTGGGCAAGGTTCTCCCCGAACTCAATGGCAAACTCACCGGTATGTCGATGCGTATTCCTTCGAGCGACGTCTCCATCGTTGACCTCACCGTCGAACTCGAAAAAGAGACCACCTATGAAGATATCTGTGCTGCCATGAAAGCTGCCAGCGAAGGCGAACTCAAAGGCGTTCTCGGTTACACCGACGAAGCCGTCGTCTCCACCGATTTCCGCGGCGATCCCCGTACCTCCATCTTCGATGCCAAAGGCGGCATTATGCTCGACAAGACCTTCGTGAAAGTCCTTGCCTGGTACGACAATGAATGGGGTTACAGCAACAAGCTCCTCGAGATGGTTCGCGTAATGGCTAAGTAATTTAGTCGTGAACTTGATTTTCACAGAGCCAGAGCACCCCTCGTTGGGCTCTGGCTCTTTTTTTTGAATGCATTTGAATTAAAACAGCTTTTTTACAAACGGATTTGTTCGCATCTAACGATGCTCACTTTTAATTATAAAAATAGCGAAGACCGTTAGGTCTGAGCAAATCCGTTCGTTAAACTCAAACAAAAAACTCTTGCGAAAGCCGTTAGGCCTGAGCAAATCCGTTTGTTCATAAATAATCTTAAAGGAGTACAACTCACATGGCATACCTCGATGGCATTAAATCCGTAGAAGACCTCAACCTCGATGGCAAACGCGTTTTTGTTCGCGTCGATTTCAACGTTCCCCTGGATGCTGATGGCAAAATCACTGACGATTATCGCATTCGTCAGGCCATTCCCACGATTCAGTACATCATCCGCAACGGCGGTCTCCCCATCGTCGCTTCCCATCTCGGACGTCCCAAAGCCAATCCCAGCCCCGAATTCTCCCTCAAACCCGTAGCCGAACGTCTGTCGGAACTCCTTCCCGAACGCGAAATCGTCTTTGCCGAAGACTGCGTGGGTGATGGCGTCCTCGCAATGGCAAAGCGCCTCGAACCGGGCCAGATCCTGCTCCTCGAGAACCTTCGTTTCTACGAAGAGGAAGAGGGTAAACCCCGCGGCAAATTCGCTACCGACGAGGAAAAAGCTGCTGCCAAGAAAGTCGTCAAAGAAAATCAGAAGAAATTCGCTGCCTCCCTGGCCTCACTCGCCGATGTCTATGTCAATGATGCTTTTGGTACCTGCCACCGTGCCCATGCCTCCATGGCAACGATGGTTCCCTTCTTCGGTGAGAACAAGGGCTGCGGTTATCTGCTCCAGAAAGAAATCAAATACCTCGGCAATATCGTCTATGATCCCGAACATCCGTACGTCGCAATCCTTGGTGGTGCCAAGGTTTCGGATAAAATCGGCGTCATCGAAAGCCTGATCGAAAAATGCGATCAGATCTGCATCGGCGGTGCCATGGCCTATACGCTGCTCAAGGCCAAAGGCGTCGATGTTGCTGCCAGCCGCGTCGAGACGGATGCCCTCGATATCGCCAGGAACATTCTCGCCAAAGTCGCCGACAGCAAATGCGAGCTTCTGCTCCCGGTCGATCACGTCGTCTCCACTGCTCTCGATGATACGACGCCCTGCAAAGTCGTCGAAAACTTCAGCGATGGAGAAATGGGTCTCGATATTGGTCCGAAAACCCGCGCTCTGTATGCCGATGTCATTCGCAAAGCCAAATCCGTCTTCTGGAATGGCCCGATGGGCGTCTTCGAAAATCCACGCTATGCCGAAGGCACTATCGCTGTTGCCAAAGCGCTCACCGAATGCAAGGGCAATACCGTCGTCGGCGGTGGTGATTCCGCTGCTGCCATCCGTCAGTTCGGCTTCGATGACAAGGTTACCCACGTCTCCACGGGCGGCGGTGCCAGCCTCGAACTCGTCGAAGGCAAGGAACTCCCGGGCGTCGAAGCACTTCGCATTAAGTAATGATAACACCTTATTAGCAAACGGATTTGTTCGCAACTAACGTTGCTCACTTATTATTATTTGTTTTTTACAAACGGATTTGTTCGCAACTAACGTTGCTCACATTAATTAACGCGAAGGCCGTTAGGCCTGAGCAAATCCGTTTGATAAAGAAAACCAAAACTCTCGCGAAGGCCGTTAGGCCTGAGCAAATCCGTTTGTTAAAAAAAATATTAAAATCAAGTATTTATGGAGTAAAATATGCGTAAACCTTTTATTGCCGGTAACTGGAAGATGAACAATACGCGCGCAGCAGCCAGAGAACTCGTTGCCGCTCTCAAACCGCTCGTTGCCGATGTCAAAGACGTTGAAATTGCCGTTGCTCCGACGTTTACCTGCCTGCAGGATGTTTCAGAACTGATCAAGGGTTCCAACATCGAACTGAGCGCGCAGAATATTTCCTATGCTGCAAGCGGTGCCTATACCGGTGAAATCAGCGCCGATATGCTCAAGGATGTGGGCTGCACCCACGCCATCATTGGTCACAGCGAACGCCGTCAGTATTTCGGCGAAACGGACGAAGGCGTTGCCAAACGCGTTCGTGCCGCTCTCGACAACGGCATCATCCCCATCGTCTGCGTCGGTGAATCCCTGGCCGAACGCGAAAGCGGCAAGACTTTTGATGTCGTTCTGCGTCAGATCGTCAATGGCCTTTCGAGCGTCAAAAATGACGAAGCCGCCCGCGTCGTCGTTGCTTACGAACCCGTCTGGGCCATTGGTACCGGCAAAACGGCTACCCCCGATCAGGCTCAGGAAGTCCATGCAGCAATCCGTGCAAAACTCGCCGAAATCTTCGGTGCAGATAATGCCGAAGCCATGAGAATCCAGTATGGCGGAAGCGTCAAAGCTTCGAATGCCAAAGAACTTCTCGGCCAGAAAGATATCGATGGCGCTCTCGTCGGCGGTGCTTCGCTCAAAGCCGCTGATTTCGCAGAGATTATTAAGGCTGCCCGTTAGTTTTGTGGGTAATTCGTAATGCGTAATTCGTAATGCTTAATGCGTAATGAGGTATTATAAGCCCAAAGACCTTTTCTTATGGCACTATGTATGTGTCACACCTGAGATGCCTGATGCAAAAACTCAGGTACTTTAGATGCAGGCTAGAGAATGCCTAAATAATTACGAATTACGAATTACAAATTGCGAATTATCATGCTCACGATTGCTTCCGCATATTCCAAATTTATATTGTCCGGCGAGCATTTTGTCGTCGACGGCACGCCAAGTGTCGTCATTCCCGGAACGTGTTTTTCCACACAGATTTCGCTGCTGGATACTGCCGAATCCAGTCTGAGCGTGCAGTGTGTCTTTGACTGCGAACAACCGGAACTGCAGGATAGAATATCAGAATATGAATCATTCGCAGACAAACTGATCCGCAGGGCTGCCGGTATTCTCGGCATTCAGCTGAATGGCTGCGGCCTTCGATGCATCATCAAAAGCATGATTCCGCCGGGACAGGGGGCCGGATCTTCGTCGGCGCTCTGTCAGGTCATTATGGAAGCGATGCTCAAGCATTTTCTGGCGGATGACTTTCATCCCAACTATTTAAAGTGGTTTGGGACATTGCTGGAAAATACCTGGCATGGTCCGGTCTCGGGCATCGACAATGCGGCAATTGCCTATCGCCGGATGCTTTTTTATCAGCGAAATTCCAGGCCCGAACCCATCGTTCCCGGGTGTCCCCTGTTTTTTGTCGTCGGAACGGCAGGTCCCAGACAGGGGATCAATCCCTATCAGAGCATTCGCTGGCTGCGCGAAAATCATTCACTGCAGTATGCATCCTATCGCAAGGTGATGACTGACAATGCGCGAAAGCTGGCCGAAAGCATTCGTATTGCCAATCTTCTGGGCATCGGCGAATGCATGAATGAATCCCATGAATTGTTCAATGCCATAGGGATTGTTCCGGATTCCATCAATAAAGCCGTACAGAAAGCCAAATCTCTCGGTGCTTTGGGAGCTCGCATGACCGGGGCCGGCGGCGGCGGTTTTGTGATTGCCTGTGTTCCGGTCAATATCATTGAATCGCTGCAGATTGCATGGCGAGAGCTTGGTTTGCGCAATATCCGAACCCTCCAGTTCGGACTCGAAACACTGGGATGAGTTGCCTTTAATCCCGGGAACCCCTACGGGGTTCGATATCATCAGGTATCGTTTTGCCCCCGGCGCTGCCGGGGGCTACTCGCCGAAAAGCCCTCCGGGCTTTGGAATGCAGCATGCCCAAAAAAGGTCTTTAATCCCGGGAACCCCTGCGGGGTTCGATATCATCAGGTATCGTTTGCCCCCGGCGCTGCCGGGGGCTGCTCGCCGAAAAGCCCTCCGGGCTTTGGAGTGCAGCATGCCAAAAGAAAGAAGAACACCGATTATTCCATTGAATAATCGGGGAATTCATCGTAATTTTTCTGCTCAGAGATGCTTTTCGGGGATGAAGACAGGCAAAATCGCTGTCTGACTGACCTGGAAGGAATGTGGTTTGTCCGGATTCATTAAAGGATTTGCGGCAAACCGTTACCAATCATCATCGGTTTGGGATGAAAACACATGAACCAGAATATTCGCACAATCAGAGTCGGTACCTTTAATCTGATGAACTTTATGTCGCCGAATCGTCCTGCGTACAACGGAACGCTGTACTACAGCCACGATGAATACCGCCGGAAATCAGAGTGGATTGAGCATATTCTCAATGAAATTGATGCGGATATCATTGGCTTTCAGGAGTTGTTTCATCGCGAAGCCATGGTTCATATCATCAAGAATAATCCCCGATACCGAAAAGCACGTCTTTATATGGCAGAGGACAACGGTGAACAGCCGAGCGTCGCATTGCTTTCGCGTTATCCGGTCGAGAATTTTGAAGTTTTTACCCATTTTCCCGATGAAGCCGTCATCGATTTCAATCCGCGCGGCCGCGATAAGGTGATTCTGCCGTTTTCGACGTTCACGCGGCCGGTGATTCGCGCTGAAATTCGCATTCCGAATTATGGTCTGATTACGGTTTTTGTGGTTCATCTCAAATCCAAGCGAGAGATTTTTTATAACGGCGAAGATCCTCAGAATCCGGTCGATCTTGCAAGAGCTCAGACGCGTTCGCTGATGCTTCGTGCATCGGAGTCTGTCGCCGTCAGGGCATTGGTTGCCGATGCACTCGAAATCCCCGACAGACCTGTCATTTTGTGCGGCGATGTCAATGATACCGGCAATGCAGTAACTTCTCGCATCATTTCGGGCGAAGTGCCGCAGCACAGGCTTTCGGACAGCGTCAAACGCAGAGCGTGGGAGCTGCTGCTCTATCACGTCAAGGATATTCAGGCACGCCGCAGTTATCAGGATTTTTATTATACGCATATTCACAACGGGATGTACGAGAGCCTCGATCACATCATGGTCAGCCAGGAACTCGTGACGGAGTATCCCCGCAATACCGGGCGCGTCGGGCTCGTTTCGGTCTACAATGATCATCTCGTCGATCAGACGTTTACGCAGCATGGCGTGGACAAATGCAAGAGCGATCATGGAGTCGTCGTGTGTTCCATCGAACTCAATCTCGATCGGGCAGCCAAATTTATCGGCGATAATGCCGATTATTACGATGAGGAGGATATCCGCGAGCATACGGATGTTTTGGATCAACTCGACGAAAACCGCACGGATGCTGAAGATCCGACGGCAGAACCAGAACTCGAAGATGCTGCGGATGAATCGGATGATGAAAATGAGGAGGAAGAGAGTTCTTCCTTTAATATGCAGAACAGCCTGGAACGCTGGAGGAACAATCATCCCAACAGCGGAAGATCGCAGACTCTGCGCAGAAAGACATCGGGTTTTGGTGGTGCAGGGCTGAGCAGGGATTCCCGGGATGCCAGAACTTCAGGGAATCGCCAGAGAATCAATTCCCAGACGAAGAGCAGAACCGAAACTCCGGCATCGGCAAATCCCAAACCGGCTAAAATACAATCAGAACGCAAACCGGAATTCAAAACGCCGGTATCATCAGATGTCAGTCCGGAAAAAACAGAGCAGTCCGAACGCCGCATCGCAAAAAAGGTGATTCCGGATACACCCGAAAACGCAGTGCAGGTGAGATGCGAAGATCCACAGGTTCAGGTCCATCAACCCGTCGAAATCGTGTCAGAATCTGTCGATGATGCAGAAAAAACGGCTGTGCCAAGAGTTCGCAGATTATTCAGACCGACGCGTCCTCGCCCTGTGAAGGATGATGATATGGATATGTCACCGGCCGAAGCCAAAGCCTATCAGGCCAAAGCCAGAAGCCGACATTCGTCTGAATCCGAAATGCAGGACAAACCTGAAACCAGCATTGATAATGCGCCACAGAATATACCGGAAACCAGCTTAAAACCCGACGTTTCGGAAGAACCGGAAACGGATGTCATCGTTCGTCATCAGCGGCAGCATCGCCGGGGCCCGATTCGTTAGCCAGTTGTTAGAGACGTGTCGCGACACGTCTGTACAGATTATTATTGGGTAAATGCATAATAAGAATTATGTAATGCGTAATTCGTAATAACCGGGCATTGTGGGGGGGATGCAAAAACAAAAACGGCCGGGCGTATCGTGGGAACGATAGCCCGGCCCAAAGCATTGCGTATCGGCGGAGCCGATAGCAATGCCCACAAAAATATCCTTAAAAATCAAACAGCTACACGCGGAACTGTAGATTGAATCTGCGTTGTGAGTTCGTAGTTGATCGTTCCGGCCCATGAAGCGAGTTGTTCGGCGGAAATGAACTCATCGCCCTGGCGTCCGAGGAGGACAGCTTCATCGCCGGCCTGAACATCGGGAATATCGGTCACGTCGGCCATGCACATATTCATGCAGATGCGGCCGCGAATCGGGGCGCGGTGGCCGTGAATCAGGACATGGGCGAGGTTTGATACGGATCGGTCGTAACCATCGTAGTAGCCAACGGGGAGAACGACGATGCGCGTGGGATGTGTGGTCTGATAGGTGCATCCGTAGCCGATGACGGAACCGGTGGGGATGGTTTTGACTTGTGCGACGATGGTTTTCCAGGTCAGTGCGGGGCGCAGGTCGACGTCTTTTCCGAGGAGTTTCGCGCTGACGTAGCATTCGGTAGATGGCCACATGCCGTAGCAGGTGATGCCGGCGCGGACGAGTTCGCAGTGGGTGTTTGGCCACAGGATGCCGGCGGCAGAGTTGGCAATGGTGCGAAGCGCGGGTTTGAAGCCGTTTGCGGTCAGGATGTCGTTGTATTCGTTGAAGATACGCAGCTGTTCGTAGGCGAAGCTGTGATCGGTCGTATCTTCGATATTGGCGAAGTGCGTGCAGGTGCCTTCGAAGACGACGTATGGGAATTTGCTCATGTATCTGACGAGTTCGAGGGCTTCGGTGATGAGCAGTCCCTGGCGCTGCGTACCGGTTTCGAGTTTGACGATGCAGCGGATGGGTTTGGAAGCCGCAGAGCTGGCGGCCCCGAGGGCATCGATCTGCGATTTGTCGTAGACCATGACGCGCACATTGAGATTTACTGCGGTTTCGGCATGCATCGGGGGAACGTGTCCCATGACGAACAGGTTGCCGTCGTAGCCGTCATCGCGCAGATCCTGGGCTTCGTGCAGAGAGTCCACGCAAAGCCAGGTTGCGCCGCCCTTGATGAAGGCGCGCCAGGCGATCTTTACGCCGTGTCCGTAAGCATTGGATTTGACGACGGCGGCGATTTCTGCGCCAGGAGCGATCCCTTTTTTCAGGGTTTCCATGTTGTGAGTGAGTGCTGCTGTATCGATGAGGCAGCAGCTGCGATGAAGTCCAATTTCCTTTGGCAGCATAGGTACGTCCTTGTTGGTAGAGCTTGTAGAGGTGAATACGAGACAAGAGAGAATCTGTTTAGATTGGAGCTTGGAGCTTGGAGCTTAGAGAATACCTCTCATTTATTATGTTTTTTGTTTGATAGTGAATGAATGAAGCTATACAGCATACGACTTAATTCATCCAAGTTATTAAGAAGATCATTGCAATCGGAATCATTAGTCAATTTGATTCTGATTGAGAGTTTAATTTGGGTTTCGAGTTCCGCCAAAGATCCTTTTGCAATATGTAAAAAATGTTTAAATTCGTTGGTTGCATCGGAGCGTGCATGCCCTTCTGCAATGTTTGATGGAATTGATATAGCTGCTCTTCGCATCTGAGATGTTAGTCCATAAAGCTCAGAACTAGGAAATGTTTTGGTTAAGGCATAGACGCATTCTGCAATATCCATTGCTTTTTGCCATATCAAGAGATTTTCATAGTGTGTTGGCATAAATCTTTGGGGGATAAAAGGCTCAAAGCTCAAAGCTCAAAGCTCTAAGCTCACTTAAGCAATTTCGAAAACTTGCGGAACATATCGTTACCGGCTTCTTCGACGGCCTGATAGACGAGGGTTTCGGTATTGGTCGTGAATACACCGAGATTGGCCATCTGCATGATGGCATTTTTCCAGTTGGATTTTTTGCGCGAAGCGATGGCATCGACGGGCACAAAGATCGTCAGCTCTTCTTCCTCGTCCTCTTCGATGAGGTCGAGGGCTGTCATCAGCACGCAAATGTGTGCTTCAATGCCAACAATAATGAGTGTTTGCGGAATATGCGGACAGACGCGCTCGCAAAAGTCGGTCTCACCCAAACACGAAAACGTCATCTTTTCGACGCGGATGGCATCCTTGAGCTTTTCGGCGATCTGCGGAATGGTTCTGCCGAGCTTGGCGGGATTCTGTTCGGTGTAGAAGATGGAGGATTTGGTGTCTTTTGCCAATTCTATGAGGATATCCACGTTCCGGATGAGCTGTTCCCTGACGTCGTCGGGAATCGTGTTCAGGAGTTTTTCCTGCATATCAATAATGAGCAGTGCACAGTCGTCATAGATGGGAATCATGTGTAAATCCTTTTTGGTTTTGGCGGGGGGAAGTGTCCCCCCGCGCTGCTATTGCCTCTGGCAATACGCCGCTCCCCCCTCGGCGCACCCTTTCACGGATGCGCATTTTTATTACAATCCACAGTTAAAAATACAGAAAAAATGTAACATATATGTTCATGGCGCATGATGCGATCTGTATCGATTGCGGAAATGCAGGCAGAACAAGCCTTTTTCTGTATTTCGAAGCCCATTCCTTCATTACAATGATGCCATCAAGGATGAATTTGTTTCAGTTAAGGGTACGATTTTTTTTACAGATGAAGCGATTGCTGTGTGAGATATTGCAAAAAAGGCTTTCGGGATGCGTGGAATTTGGTTGAGAATGCCGTGAATGGCAAAATGATTGCCATTCAGCTTATAAAAAGATAGAAAGCTGTGAATTTTGCGAGCCTAAAGGAACGGCAAATGACACAACAGGACGAAAAAGACAAAATCCAGACGGAATCCCGGGAATCGGAACCTCACCAGAAAACAGAGGAAACATCTGCAAAATCTGATTCTGCGAAAGCAGAGATGAAAGCAGAAACCGTGGAGAAATCTGATTCTGCACGAAATCTCGAACTGGCGAAGGCTGAGCATGAGGCCATCCGGCGTTTGCTTGGTCTGGATAAACCGATTGAGAGCCGCGGACAATTTGAGCAGGAAAAGCCCAAACTCGGCGTTCGTCCATTTATTGTTCTGACGGTTACGCTTGCTGTGATTGCCGGCTGCATCGCGGCATGGTTCGGCTTTGAGTATATGATCGATAAGCAGGAGGAAGCTCGCTTTATCGCCGAGCATGATCGCAAGCTTGCCGAAGAAGAAGCTCGCCATAACCGCATTGAATATGCCGATATTGCGTTTCTGGATTCATTCCCGCCGGCCGTGGCCATTTCGATGGATGGCAAACAGCTGTATGCGCGTTCGAAGGATGGAAGCTATACGGAGCTTCGTGCGCGTGAATCGACCTGGATTCAGAATCTGCCGATTAAGGAATCGACCGTTCTGAAGTTCGGATTCGAAGCCGAAGGATTTAAGCCTCTGACGCGATCGGTCGCGTACTATGACTGGTTTCCGAGCAACAAACCCGGCGCAAATCCGCTGCAGAAGGCATTTAAAAAGATCGTTCTGGAACCGGATGTGTCGCCAAGAATTGAGCAGTGCAGCGAATTGCCCATGATTATGGATTCAGATCCGTGTGAATGGACTGTTTTTCGGGAAATTGTATTTCGTGAGCGTTATGCCAATACGGTCAAGCCGATCGTCGTTGAGGAAGCAAAACAGCGCGAAGTGCTGAAATCATTCATGGAGATTCATCCCCTGATTGCTGCTGCTGCGACGGGATTTGATCCGCAGGTGCTTTCGACTTCTGAGCCCATGATATCTCCGGAACTGCCGGATGCGACCAAATCGCTGCTTAAGGTTTTATCGGAACATCCGTACGATCTCTATGGTTCCATCACGATCGAGACGGATTCTCCGGACACGCGGGTATTCTTTATGAGTGAGCCGCTGATGCAGCTCAAATCATCCGGAAGCATGTCGCAGGTCAAGGTGCAGCCGGGTGAACCGTACACATTCTCTGTCTATGGTCAGGGTAAACCGATCGAAATTGCCCAGACGCTGAGCATTCGTCTTGAAACATCGGATGCACCGGCATACGTCGCGGAGATTTCTCCGCATCAGTGGCACTGTACACCGGCAGCGATGGAACAAATCCAGAGATTTCCGGCTCCGGAAATTGCGCCCGAAGTGAATTCACCGGACTACAGGCACTATGTCTGCGATTATTCGATAAAGATTTCGGTGAATTTCAATGCAATTCGCGAGGTTGAGAAGGAAGCTGCCCGGCAGCGCGAAGCGCAGCAGAAGTCACAGGCTGCGGGGGAAGCAGAGCAGAATCCGGAAGCGAAGAAGACCGAAAAATAAAGAGGCAGAGCGTATTGAGCCGCTTTTGGCGGCGAAATAGCGATGCCGGGCCGCAGCGTATTTCGGCCGCGAAGCGGGCGGAATAGCGCGGCTAAGGTCTAAAAGTGCGTTTCGAAAGCGATTCCTGCGCCATCCTTGAGAAAGACGGGGGCTGCTGCCATACTCGGCGGTGTTTTAGAGGGAGAGTGCCAGTTGACCGGGGCAGGGGCGAAAATCGTCAGTGCATGAATGATATTGGCAACATAACCTACGCCCAGCAGTGCGATGCCGACGATCTGAGTGGCCTGCCAGGCATTGGCTTTTTTGTAATTTTGGGAAGTAAAAAGGTAGTTGTCTTCGCGATAATATTCGACCATTCCGCCGCCAAGGATGGACATGAGAATGCCTGTAAGCTGGACGGAAGCATAGATTCCTCCCCAGACATTTTCGTGCATCTGGAACAGGCCTGCGCCGAAGGGGACGAAGTTCATCCAATAGGCGCGCTGTTCGACTTTGCCTTGTACGAAGAGGGTTTCCACGACGGTATTTTTAGATTTTTCGGGGCGGAGGGCATCCAGTTCGGCGGCATGTTCATCGCGCAGTTTTTCGATGCGTTCCGTACTGGAACTGGGCAAAACGATGATGGCACTGACGGGATCGTAATCGGGATCGGTGTATAAAACGTTCAGAAAGAAGTCGTCGGCCTGCCGTGCATTTCCGAGTTCAAGATTCGAGACACCGAGCAGCAGATTGATTTCGATGATGGTATCTGCATCATCGACACAGCTGATGTTATCAGAAATGGGTTTGAGGGTATCGATGACGGCAGAATATTTTCGTTTTGTATAAGCTGTTTCTGCGCGCCGCATCGTTGCACTGGGGTAAGATATGGATTCGTCGCAGACTTCCTGGCGATTATTACGAGGAATTGTTTGCGTATCCATGGGGATCGATGAGGTGCTGTCGTCAGTTTTTGTATGGGGGTCGGGAAGTATATTCGCGGAAGTATCGGCAGTTACGGTTTCCTCAGGAATCACTTCCGGGACGATATCATCCGGCACGACATCGCCGGGGGCAGATGGTTCAGTGATTTCGTCCTGTTCGCTGTCAGACGATGTGTTTTCCTGAGTTTCTGTCTGAATAATCGGGGGTTCCATGCTGGTATCTTTCGCAGATGAATCGTCATCGACGACGTTTGCAGCAGAATCGCCTGCGGAGGATTCCTGCAGATCTGTATCTGCAGAATCCAGATCCTGCGCATTTGCCATGAGTGGAAACATGGACGCCATAAAGGCCAGGATTAAAAGACAATGTTTAAACATCAGAACGCGTCATCATCAGAGCCAATATCTTCGGCACTGTCGTCGGATGGTTCGGCAATTTGCCGCATCATCCAATTCTGGGAATTGGTCTCGTCGGGCAGCGGAGCTGTCTGAACGGGCTGTGTTCCCGGGAGAAATACTTCAGTTCGTGTGCGAGCGGATCCGGCCGGAAGGAGTCCGGTGGCGTCGTCGACATCAATTTGTAACACAGAGTCGGGTTTAATAAAATCAGCCACTGGAAGATCTTTGTGATATTCGGTCATAAAATTGGCGAAGATGGGAAGTGCCGTAGTGGATCCCCCTTCACCTTTGCCGAGTGTTTTGGGATCGTCGTAACCGACGTAAATGCCGCAGGCCAGATTTTGTGTAAATCCAACGAACCAGGCATCTTTTGTGGAATTTGTCGTTCCCGTTTTTCCGGCGACATCACGTTTCCATTTTCCGAGATATTTTCTGGCAGTTCCTTCGGTGGCAACAGATTTGAGCATGGACGTCAGGACATAGGCGACATCCGGCGAGATCGCGGTATGGTGTTCCTGAGGTTTGAGGGGAAGCGGTTTTCCATTTTTTTTGATTTCGATAATGAAGCGCGGTGACTTGTATTGACCGGCAGCCGCGATCGTTGCGTAGGCATTGGTAACATCGAGTACAGTCATGCCGGAGCTTCCAAGGGCGAGCGTATAATTTTCGACGAGTGGGGAATTGATGCCGAATTTTCGAACGAACTGAATGGTTTTGTCGATACCGGTTCGTTCGAGGACATCGACGGCGACTGTATTTCTGGATTGAGCCAGGGCGGTTCGAACCGTCATCGGGCCTTTGAATTTGTTATCGGAATTCTTGGCAGACCATGGCTGTTTTTGACCAGGGATATGAAAGACTTTCGGGGCATCGTCGATGATGGTCGTCGGCGTGATGACGTGTGCTTCGAGTGCGGCCCCATAGACAAAGGTTTTGAAAGAAGACCCGGTTTGCCTGACGGCCTGTGTGGCGCGATTGAATACAGATTCGGCGTAATCGTATCCTCCGACGAGTGCGAGGACATCGTGGGATTGTGGATCGATGGCGACGAGACCTCCGTTGGCTCCCGATGGAATGTAGATTTTTTCAGGATTTCCCGATTTGTCGAGAGATTCAATCTGCACGAACCAGGTCTGGTCGGGTTTGAATGTTTCTTCGATGGGGGCTTCCTTTCTTTGCCGATGTGTTGGCTTATAGGGGAGCTGTTTTCCTGCGAGTTCAAAATAGACGGTATCTCCGTCAACTTTTGTAATTTTTGCCTCGTAATTTTTGTTTTTCTCGAATTTTGTCGGCTGTTTTTTTGAAGGATTTTTGAGGGGTCTGTTCATGTAATGGCGTTCATCAAACTGGATGAGTCCAGCCTGAAATGCGGCATCGGCCATGCGCTGCGTTTCGAGATCGAGTGTCGTTGTTACATACAGACCTGCGCTGTAAACATAATCCTTTCCGTACTCACTGATGAGCATCTGTCTGATGTGTTCAGTGAAATAGGGTGCGCTGTTGAGCGATTCACTGTGTTTGGGATTGAGCGTGATCTCTTCCTTCATAGCTTCCTGGTAGGCATCTTCGGCAATCAAGCCTTTTTCGAACATTTGCCTCAGAACGTAATTTCGTCTTTCGAGTGCTCTGTCGGGATGCTTAACCGGTGAGAGGCGTTCCGGAGACTGAACGAGTCCTGCGATGGTAGCGGACTGGCTGAGGGAAAGATCTTTTGCGTGAATATTGTAGTAGTAGAGTGCTGCCTGTTCGACGCCATAATTTCGATGACCGAAATAGACGTGATTGAGATAAATAGCGAGTATTTCGTCTTTGGTAAGGGCCTGTTCTATCTGGCGCGCCAGCAGGACTTCCTGGATTTTTCGGGATAGCTGTTTTTCGGGTGTCAGGAGCAAATTTTTAACGACCTGCTGCGTAATGGTGGATGATCCCTGACTGAATCCACCCCTTTGGATATTGACGATGACGGCGCGCAGAATTCCGATGTAATCGAGTCCCTTGTGCGAATAGAATGTCGCATCTTCAGCGGCAATCATTGCATCTTTCATGTGCTTGGGAATATCCGCAAAGGGAATGACAGTTCTTCGTTCCTCGTAGAGTTCCAGAAGAGGCAGTCCATTTCGATCCATAATGACCGACATCTGTCGCGGTTGATAGTCGTCGTATGAAAAGATGCCCGGCAATGTACGGGAGTAGTACCAGAATATGAGCGCGACAGAGCCGCACCCAAGGATGCCGAGAACGAGAATAGCTATGATTACGAACTTAATGAATCGTCCCAGGAGTGAGCGCTGGGATTTTGCATTTGATTTTTTGGGGGTTCGATTTTGATTTTTTTTGTTGTTGCCAGCCTTGGCATTTGTTTTTCCGGATTTAGCGGTCACTTCTGAACTCCATGTCAGAAAAATCAGCTTTGAGCTTTGAGCTTTGTGCTTGGAGAGGTTAGTGGTTAGTGGTTGTCCTCATTTTTTTGATGCTTAATCAAGGACCTTTATGAGTGCATATCGTATGCCTCATGCCTGTGGAGAGTATAACTCATAAGTGGTCAGCATTTTCGGGATTCTTTGTTAAGAGCTTCACTTATAGACTTTGTCATAAATTCTCTGAGTATTTGGACTCAGGGCAAAGAGAATAAGGGATTTGATGAGGGGCGAGCTTTTCATCACAGACTTGAGGGAAATCAGCGTCGTCGGGAAATGAAGATTTTCCAGCTCTATGAGGATTTGCAGACAATCGATCAGGCTTTGTGAGAAAATGAGAGCCGTCTGAATGGCAATTTTTTGGGAATAGGCCGCATGTTGTTTGAGAAGTGACAGCGTGGATGGCGTAATTCTCGGTGTGGTAGCGGCTGTGATTCCTGCACTGATAAGGGTGCGTTTGTATTGTTCAATGGTTTCCGGAGTCAAATTGGATGTACCGGATCTCATGGGACTAATGGCAACGGATGCATCCATCAGGTGTGCATGTAAATCGGTCAGGGGGATACATGCACAAAGTATGTTTTCGGGTTGTGCAAGAACCAGAGCAAAAGCCATTCTGGCGATCCACTGATGCTTTGACATCGATGCCAGCTGCATGGAATCGCAAAGAACGGTAGCTGGTACTGTATTGAGTACCGGCAGGGCAGGATCGACGGATATGGGGCGTGATTTGAGCTGAACATTTTTGGTTTTCAGGAGTGAACATAAAAGATTAAAAATATCTTTTTGTTCGGTACTGATATTGGGATCATGCAGAGGTTCGGAAGGTGTGACGGCAAGCGGAGAACCTGCTTTTGTTCCGAACACCGAGAGCATTCGAATAAAGCCGGGATTGAGTGGAGAGCCAGATGTCATCAGCAGATTCTGACGTGCGATGTCGGAAAGTTTTGAGGGCAGATCCGACGTTTGATGTTCGTCGTGGGAAACGCTGGCAATATCATAGATGTCATCAATACATTTAATCGTGAATGGCGATGCATTTTGGGCGAGTGCATTGATATCATCCAGAGTGAAGGTAAGATTATCGAGTGCTTTTGTGGCCTCTGCTTTTGTAATGGTGCGATTGGGGCTGACCACGGGAACTGAGGTTTCAATGCTCTGAATTGCAGCATCCGAGTTTGTATCTATTGGCATGAGTGCATCATCAGGAAGCATTTCGATATCGTTCGGCAGTGGAGCGGGAACGGCTGGGTTTTCTGTTGATGAGGATGGAAGCTGAGCTGCGGTCTTTTTTAAATCCGTGGCAGTGATCGTGCGCAGATTGTCAGTACTCGGAGCGTCTTCGACCGGAGTAATGAGTTTTAGCTGAGGTACACTCTTTTGCAAGGAAGGGACGCGGGTTCCCTCTGACATATTGGTCTTTTTTCTCGTGTTTTTGGGGCAGATTTCTTCCAGGGGCAGGGCATGGGTTTTCGCATATTCGATAAGGTTGAGATGTGTCCCGCGTGATTTGAATATGACATCTGCTTTTTGAATGGATTCATGACATGGTTCAAAAGACCAGACTGAACAGGCAATTTTAGTAATACACTTGATTGCAGTCTCCTGATCGGTATCAATGAGGTCACAAAGGTGATCGATAACTCCGCTGATATTCTGCCATTGTTTCTGATCGATCAGAAGGCGTATCAGAGGGTTCAGAATCTCGTAGTTGAATGGTTCAATTGTAAAAGCTTCGAGATAGGTATTGATGGCATCTGAATATTCACCGAGATGCTGCGTCAGGATATCTCCCAATACGATGAGATATGCGCATCTTGCAGAAGGCGAGTTTACCTGTGCCATTGCAAGTACCTGAGCTGTCATCGCAGCTTTTGTCCATAGTTCAAGGTCCTGATAGAGCTGCAGCAGCCGGATAGGGACGTCCTCGACATCACCTCCGAGCGTCAGAGCCTGTTCATATTCGGCGACAGCTTTTTCAGGTTCATTGACGTAGAAATGATAGATTTCTCCAATACGTTTATGAATGGCGCCCTGAACCTCAGTATCATCTTCTGTCAGCATGAGCAGCAGATTGAATACGGGCAGGGCTTCGGACCATTTCTTGAGTTTGAGCAGAATCGTGAGCTTAAGATCGACTGCAGGCCGGAAATCATGTTTGATTCGGATGGCATTGTCGAGGCATTGAAGCGCGCGTTGGTCATCTTCGGAAGCGTGGAGAATTTCGCCATAATAATATTGCATCAGCATCGCATTTTCTGCGCTGAGTCTTTCCTGGTGCGGAAGGAACTTTTCAATGCGTTCCGATGCCTGATCCCAGTGTCCGGAATAATAATCGTATTGCAGAAGCTGAAAGTTGGCGTTTGCGTCATCCGGTTCAATTTCGACGAGGGCTTCCGCAGTTGATAAAACAATATCTATATCGTTGATTTCGATGGCATTTTTTAGCAACTCACGAAGGTATATTACTTTTTGTTCCTGCGAAAGCTGGAAATTGGCAAAAATGTTCTGGAACATCTCAATGGCAGCTTCCGATTCTCCGATCGAAGTAAGAATCTGGGCAAGCATAATGCTCTGATCTTCATCGAGAGCATTGAGACTGTCGGCGATATTTTCAATGATGTGTCTGGCTTCTTCAGGGGCCCCGAAAACGCGTGCAAATGTGAGAGCCTTTTGCAGCAGCAGTGGAGTTTGCTCTTCTTCCGGGCAGCACTGAACGAGATCATCGCAGACCAGGTTGAAAATATCGATATCAACTCTGGTCGTCGCCATGGCAATCAAGGATTCGGCAACGGGAGTTATTTTATCCAGTTCGGGATTGAACTGAATGATGGAATGAAACAGCGATGCCGCTTCATTCAATTTGCCGTTTTCGAGTAATATTTGGGATGCTTCGAGCAGAATCAGAACTTTTTGATTGGTATTGGATTCGAGTTCTGCGGCCATTCGGAGCGGCTGAATAGCATTATCGCTTTGATCTGCAGCAACGAAGTAGTCTGCAATTTCAATCCAGGCCTGAGAATTCTGAGGATTTGCATCTGCAGCAAGCTTTGCGAAATTCAATGCATTGGGGATATCATTGAGATTTTTTTCGCAGATACTGGCTGCGGTAAGTGCCAGTTTGACTTTTTCTGCATTATCCTGCGTTGCCTTAATCTGAGCGCTCAAAACCTGTACGTAGCCATTCCAGTTTTGAATACTGGAGTTGAATGAGAGCATCATCTGCAGGAATTCCGGGTCATTTGAACCGCCATTGCGGTAAAATTCATCGAGGACGTTGCAGGCGAGAGCTTTTTTATTGATATGCTCGGCATAGACATTGGCGAGGAGCAGGGTCGCGGTGCGACGTACGACGTAATCGTTGGAGTGAGTCGCGAAATCCTCATATTTATCGAGCAGAGGTGAAAATGAGTGCAGCCGCTCGGAAATCTCGCAAAGCCTTGCATGAAGGGCATTGAGTTTGAGCGGATCGATATCCAGCGCAGCAAAAAGAGTCAGCAGGGCTCGCGAAGGCATCATCATGCGTTCATTTTGAATGACAGCAAGACGTACCAGGCTCTGATACCGATTTTGCGGCGAAGTTTCGGCATTGATCAGCGCGAGTAGAACATTTTCTGCAGATTTCCAATTTTCGAGCGATTCGAGCAGATCAAGGAGCCGGTAGCGGGCTTCCGGATATTCGGGATGCTCGTCAATGATGGTGTGATACAGGGTAATGGCGTTATTGATCTGCGAAGACTGGGCATAAAGCGCCGCCAGGGCAATTTGATTTTCCAGTTTTATGGAAGGTATGGGTTCCGTGAGAATGCGGAGCTGATAGTAGAGAATCTGCGAGTGGGGTTTAAGCTGTTCCGGTTTGAGTCTGTTGAGTTCTGAGATGGCGAAAGCATCATTTGGTGTCGTTTCGAGAATGTCCCGCAGACACATCATTTTGACGCGCTCATCCCCAAGCATTTCAGCAGTTTTATATTTCTTTGCATAAAGGGCATTCTTTTGGGCAACATCGCCGGAAAAAGTAGCGATGGCTTCATCCATTTTTTCCAATAATTGATTTTGCTGAGCGTTGTTTTCTGACATTCTGATAACCTGTTTCAAAAGAACATCATATTTCATGCAAGCCACGAGATGCGCATTGAATATCTCGTTTGACACATTTTCATCCAAGTTGCAAAGACACGAGTTTTCAATAATGTCACAAATGAGGTCTCCGGAGAACAAGTAGGGCAGGTACTGCAGCAAAACTTTGGTGACGATATCCCAGCAGGGATGAATGCTTTTGATGCGTTCCAGCCATGGACTGTCGTCAGGCTGAAGAATGAGCGCGAGAGCCAGAATGGTCGAAACAGATGCCATATCGCTGTCCGGAACAAATTCAGGGGCGATGGTGGACTTTATGATATTAAAATCAAAAGGCTTCTGTTCCGTGATTGCTGCATGCAGCAGATTCAGAATATTCAATGCCGTACCGAAATCAGCACCGACATCAAACCATTCAAAATAATTCTGCATTGCCTGATTGGTCTGATGATTTCGGATGAGTTCGAGACAGGATGCAAGGATCGGCGTATTTTCCGGTGTAATGGCCTGCGGCGCAGGAAGGTTTGTTGTGACAGCGGTATCCGTGGATAATTTTTTTTGTATGCTCTGTCGGAGCGTGAGAGCATCCTGTGTCAGTTCCTGTTGTTCAGGGAACAATTCCCAGAAGCGGAAAAGAAATCGCCGATAGAGCTCATGGGATTGTGTCTTGATGCACAAAATATCGGCTGTATGCAGAATCTGTGCATTGAATGCCGTATCCCGCGGCGTCAGCATGGGTTTGATCAATTCCGAGAGCAAATCATAGAAGGCAAAGGCATGCTGCTCCGGCATATCCTTGATCGAACCACTCAGGAGCTTGAGGGCTTTTTCCGGGCTGCCTCCGGAAATCATCTGGCGAATCATTGTGGCATGGGCCTGAGTTCTGATTTCGGGGGATTTCCCGAATCGACCCAGATGATTTAAAAATGCCTCCGTCACATGGTCGTTCGAAATGAGTTTTATGCCTTCCCAGAGTGCATTGCGGAACACGGTATGATCCGTTGCGTACAGACATATCCATGACTGTTTGAGAACTGCATCTGCCCAGAATTTGGGATTCTGGAATGCACATCGGTACAGATAATGCGCGGAACGCAGTTCGTTATTGAGTTTCGTGGCATACATCATCGAAAAATCGAGAATGCATGAGTCCGGGAGGCTGAAAGGCAGACATTCGGAAATGATTGCAAACTGCTCAAGATCTTTCCATGCCTGTTTTTGTGTGATGGTATGGATGATGTTCTGAATGATGGGAAGGTTATCCGGAACAGCCCTGAGGATGGATGCGAGTATTTCGGTGGCATTTGTGACATTCGGATTGAGTGTCTGTGCCATTCCGATCCATTCCAGAGCGCGGCATGCATCTCCGCCTTCCAGAATGGCGTTGAGCGCGAGGTCGATGAAAGCCTGGGCTCGTGTGCCTGGATCATCATCGGGAAGATTGCGGATTCTTGCTTCAATTTTGGTTTTGGAATCGAGTTTCAGCGGGCATTTTTTCTGGAGTGCTGCGATGGCCGCCGATGCCTCTTCGCACTGAGGTTCGGATCGTCTGAGCCGATGAAGTGCCAGAATGGCGCACAGCGCATCTTCCCAGTTGTCGGAATAGGCATTGGCATAGGCCAGCGCACTCTCGGCACTGTCCTGAGCGACGAACCGCAGAAAATGACCAAGAATCATCCAGTGCAGCGATTCATCTGGGGTGTTCTTCGCCCGCATGGCCGTGTCCTGGAGGGCTTTGACGGCGATGGCGATACTTTTGGTCTTTTTGGCACTCTGAAACATGCGCCGCCAGGCAATCGGCGACTGCATCGCCTGGTCCACCCCGGAGAGGGCATGATAAAAATGCTCCGTTTTGGATCCGATTAATCCGGACTGAATATCAAACAGTTCTGCGTGATTGAGCGCATCGAATGTTTCGCAACGAGCTTGTGTCTGCACGGAAATCATGTGATCTGGATATAGAAAAACGACTTAAACAATGTTCGGACTTCATGGAAAATGAGTCACTACCGGTTGCCGCATCATAAGCCAAGTGAGCGCATTTGTGTGCAAAAATGTGGTTAATTCTTGGTTGTTAGTTGTTAGCGAGCTTAGAGCTTAGAGCTTAGAGCTTGGAGCTTTTGGATGGCTTATAGCTTATAGCTTATAGCTTTTAGAAGTGAGCAGCATTTACCGATACTTTGGCCAGAATCTTTGTGATTGCTTAACTCCCAACTCCCAACTTCCAACTCACAAGCACTGGCGGTTACGCCCCAAAGGGGCGCTGCTGATTTTATTTCGTACAGACGTGTCGCGACACGTCTCTATCCCTCCCTAGCTTCCAACTCTCAACTTCCAACTCACAACTCATGACGAGCCACAGTATTGAGCTGTTTAGATTAATGTTCAGTAGTTTGTGAAAATGTTTAGTAAAAATTTGACCTGTATTTTATTCCATGTTAGTTCTGGTGAACGAAAGACATCATGAACATATGATGCATCCGATGACCACACATAACATGAGGTAAGATTATGAATCCATCAAATGCTGCAGCTATTGACAATGTTCACTCCTGTATTTCGTTCTGTGGAAGACATGCGAATGTGCACAGGAAAATGAATGGAATATCAGGGAACGGCGGGATGATTTATTCAGATAATTCATATCGTTCACTGAAAACACGGTCCACATCCGTGGAAGCTCTGCTTCGCTGGTCGCTTACCCGCGACATGCTCCGTGCCGGTTCAAAAGTCATAATATGCGTGTTTACGGCAGTTGAGCACGCAGTTCATGTTACTCTGACGCGCGTCAGGGAGGACAGCCTGGATACGAATCAATGGATCTTTAGTCCTGATACCCGGTTTGAAGATGTCATCGATGGCATTCGAAGTGAATTTGATACGGAAAATCAGTGTTATTTGTTCACACCCGGCCGGGATACTGTGCGCGATTTGTACGCCGGACACCTCGGTCACCAACTCACGCGCCATCGCCTCAAAGCCTGTTTTCCCCATGCCAATGTGCTTCATCTGGATAATTTTGCCCGCCTTGCTCAGCGCGTCTTTCCTCGGTTTATCGGTGCCGATACCCGGCATTGGCTCGAGCAGATAACCCGCAATCAGTCACCCTCAGCCCCCATCCAAACTCAGGCAGACAACGACTATCTGACACTCGCCGTGCATGCGGACAGCGCTGTAATCCTTAGACTTTTGGTCACTCCGGGAAGCGCTCTTCAGCATTCCGCATAAAAATATGATTTTTTCTTTGACATTGTGCCTTGATTTCCGTATAAGGCGCGCCGTCCGTTACGGCTGGAAACAGCACACGGATAGAATGGATGTGGGACATTAGCTCAGTCAGTAGAGCAGCAGACTTTTAATCTGTTTGTCGACAGTTCGATTCTGTCATGTCTCATGCGTCCTTGTCGTCTAGAGGCCTAGGACATCGGCCTTTCACGCCGACGACACGAGTTCGAATCTCGTCGAGGACGCCATTTCTTTGCGGCACATGGATTTGTGTCCTTGTCGTCTAGAGGCCTAGGACATCGGCCTTTCACGCCGACGACACGAGTTCGAATCTCGTCGAGGACGTTTCCATG
>JAFRYG010000085.1 GCA_017441205.1 Pseudomonadota bacterium | reverse complement strand
ACGAATCCGACGGATCCCACGAATCCGACGGATCCCACGAATCCGACGGATCCCACGAATCCGACGGATCCCACGAATCCGACGGATCCCACGAATCCGACGGATCCCACGAATCCGACAGATTCCACGAATCCCGGGAATGGCGGCGATAATAATGGAGGAAATTCAGGCAGCGGTAATACCGATGGCAATCCGAATGAAGAAAAGCCCGGGGGTGATGAGACCACGAAACCAGGTGAGAATGGAAATAATCATGAAACCAATTTGGATCTCGACAAACGCGGTGCTGTGAAAGTGGATGATGACTGTTCACAGGGCCATGGAGATGGGCATCCGGTACCGTGGATTCTGGCCATGGTGTTGAGCTGCGCAGCCATTTTGCGTCGAAAAGTAAAATGGAGCAGGGAATAGTCTGATTTTTTTATCATAAAAGGGTAGAATACAGGGAGAGCTGCCGCTCTCCCTTTGTTTTTTAATTTGGAGAACAGAAATGAAGCCACGATTATCTTTAGCCGGGAGTATTCTTTCAGTAGCTTTGGCCGGAATCACAATGCTTGGTGCTGCGCAGCAGGCATCTGCTCAGGACTGGAAAAAGACTTACGATGGCGTCGAATACTGTTATTTGGATAAAGAGCTCCATGCGGTTCGAATAGAAACCGGATTGATCGGTGTTTCAATTTTTCCGCTTATTTCCAAGAAGGGAGAACCGTCACCGCCTTATAAATGGGCTGAAAAACACAAGCTTCAGGTCGCGGTGAATGCCAATTTTTTCAGCATGAAAACGATGCAGGATCCCAGCGGTATGGCGATTTATCAGGGCGTGAACTGGGGCAAGGGCAATACGAAGAAACATGCCCAGTTCGGCTTCACAAAGGATAATCGTCTGAAATACTATACGGCAAATCATACGGATCAGCCGTCCTGGTACTATTATGCGGTTGCCGGAGAGCCAGAGATTATTGAGAATGGCAAAGTACGCAGCGATATCAATTCGAGTGAGGCCTGCAAATCCCTGGGGCATTGTCAGAATAAACGTTCGCGGACGGGAATTTGTACAGATAAGGAGGGCAAGTATCTCATTTTTGCGACGACGAAAGGTGACAATTCAAAAGGCGGCATTACTGTCGTTAATTTCGCGAAACTGATGCTCAAACTTGGGTGTGATTATGGCGTGAATCTGGATGGCGGCGGATCTGCCGGCATCTATCTGAATGGCAAAAAATATGGGACGAATTCCGGCAGAACGGTTGCCGTCAATCTCGGTTTTTGGGTCAAGGAAAAGCCTGCCTACGTCTGCAAAAAGGCGGAAGTCGACAATCCAGGAAGCGTATTTTTTGATATGCCGGAAGATCACTGGGCGGCTTCTGCCGTGAGTGCACTCAAGGAACATAGTGTGACTCAGGGATGCGGTGGTGAAGCTGACAGACCCTTGTATTGTCCCAGCTGCGGCATGCAGCGTTTTGAAGCTGCCAAATTCGTGTCGGCATCACTTGGCCTGACGGCATCTTCTCCCGAAACACCGACGTTTTCGGATGTTGCTGCAGATGCCGATGGTTTTGGATCGATCGAGGCATTGGTCGAAAAGGGAATCATTCCGAAAGAGACCGAATTCCGTCCAGCTGCTGTGATTACGCGTGCAGAGGCCGCCACTTTACTCGCCAAATCTTTCGTTGAAAATGCCGATGCATATAAAGATGCGCCGACACCGACGTTTTTGGATGTTGCTGCGGATCATTTGGCCTACCCCTATGTCGAGGCGCTCGTGCGAAACTGCATGCTTTCTGGGATGGATGGCAAGTTTGAACCGGATAAGACCATGGATCGCGCCGAATTTGGTTCATGGTTGGCGCGTGCTGCCGGTTACATTACCGGTGATTGTGCATTTACAAAACAGTGTGAGAATCCGGGCGAGAAGTCCTGCAGTGACAATAAGGTCAGCTCGTGTGTGGCATATGAAAATGTGCTCTCAGACTGTCCGGAAGAGATGAATTGTTACAATGGTGTATGCGCCCAGTGTGACAGTGCTGCAGCTGCGGTTTGTGAGGCGCAGAATGTTAAAGTCTGTATTGATGGCAGCTGGCAGCTGACGGACTGTAGTGCAGATGGCAGGATTTGTGAGGCTGGTGCTTGCGTTGAACCGCCAGAGTGCGACGAAACATTCGAACCCAAATGTGATGATCAAAATCGGATTCAGTCCTGTATTTCCGGAAAATTCAATTATGAACCATGTCCGGAGGGGCAAATCTGTGAGTCTGCTGAATGTCATGAAAACAAACCAGTGGAAGAACCGCCGGTGGAGCCAAAACCGGAAAAACCGACGAAACCCACGGATGAACAAAAAGAAAATGTGGATAAAATCGATTCTACAGAACCTATAGAATCTGAAGTTAGAACATCTTCTGACTGTTCAAAACAGACCTCTCATCCAACATTTCCCTGGCTTCTGGCTTTGCTGGGAACTGCGGGGCTGATGCTGAGACGCCGCCGTTCAGAGAATTAGGATATTTTATATTTATATATTTTCTTTTCCCCGTGCTATGGTTTGACGGATTGTCGTCAAACCATACGCACCGGGTTCGCAGCTATCCGGACGTGCGTCCGGATACGCTGCGAATAATAGAATTGAAAATTACCACCACATGTCCGTGTATTTATAGGTATTTCCTTCGAATCCCGATTCCTTGAGTTGATCGCTGTAATAATTGTAGACGCTGTCCATTTTGATAGCTCGTCGATCTTTGCAGGCGTCTTTTTCTTTATTATTAAATACTTTTCCCCAGACGTCATTTTTGCCGCTGGCCTTTCCCCATGTTTTCATACTGCTGATTTTATGAGGGATCAGACGATTGCCAAGACCGCCTGCAGCTTCGGCAACATAGAAGTAATTGACATTTTTGTTTTTGTCATAGTCAATTCCCAGAACCATCGCAAAATGCCCGCCGTCTGATTTGCATTCTTCGGGACATTTTTTCCCCTCTTCGCAATTGTATATCAGATACCACAGAATATCTCCTGCCTTGATTTTGGCTGAATTCTTTTCGTCCAGATCGGGTAAAAATATAAAATCTGATTCTTTGAGTTTAGTCAGCTTTTCATAAACATTATCGAAGTCCCGAAAGATTTCTCCCCCTCTCAAATAATTCGATTTACCCTTATCTTCATATCTTCTTTTGGGACTGGATGGATAATTCTGGGCAAATGTATAGGCAAACAGATCCCCCAAATTAAATCTGCCATTGCGCATTGCCCAGGTAACAAATCCGGTACATCTCAGGCCATTATATGGAAATTCCACATCTTTATCGCCCTTCTTCAGTTTCTGTCCATAGAAATCCTCGTATGAACAGTTCCAGGGAATACCTTCTTTTGTGGTCGTATCTTTATCGGTAAACTCTGGTGAATTATAGGCGGTTTTAGTCAGATTCAGTCCATATATTCTGTAGTTGCTGACATCCGGTGCGCTTTCTTTATAATGTTTTGCCCAGGTATAGGAGGCATGGGTATAGGGGCTGGTAGTTCCTTTGGGTTGATCAAAGGAATTCTGACCTGTATAGATGATATCTTTTGGGAATTGTGTGACGAGGAAACGGGCTGCTGCGACGACGCTGGCACGACCCGGATAGAGCTTGCCGTCTTTGGCTTTGTACATCAGGGGTTCCACATAATCGTGCATCATATCCTGATTGAACACCTGGGTCGTATGCTCATCGTAATAGCCGCACTCCATGTCGCCCATATTCTTGTTGCTGATAGGTTTTTTAATTGTGATGTCACGAATATTCTTCTTCAGATAAGTATAACTGAATCCCGGAGAGAGATAGGGTTTGAGTTCAATGACTGCGGAAGCACTTTTTCCGCTGTTGTGGGAAACTGTCACTTTCAGGGTTCTGGCAAGATCCAGTTTTTCGCCCAGATTGGCTTCGGAATTAAGTGCATATTCCTTACGCGTGATCTTTGCCGTGCGGGCTGTGCCATTATCCTGAATATCATCGTATGCGACATCAATGAGATGGGTATAGTCGACATCATCCGTAATATTTTCGAATTTCCAGAATATATTCTGATCCTTGGCATCTTTGTTTAACTCTGCTTTGATTGTAACGGAATTTTCAATGGATGCCGAAGGATTTTTGGGCTTGACCTGCCGCATAAAGAGCTTTGTTTCTGTCTTGTCCAGTTTAAGAGTGACATCGTCTGTCGACTGATACTGATTGTGATGGGTCACATGAATTTCAACGGCTTTCAGGTCGTTGAATTCTTTGTCATCGCTTTGAGTCGGTCCTGCGACGATAGTGTATGACGTCTGAGCATCTTTCTGAGTCTCTGTCGTTGCTGTGATCGTGACTTTTTGCGGAGCATTCCAATTATCTGGTGTAAAAGTCAATTTTTGAGCGGAGAGTTTTCCAAGCTTTTCGCCATTGTTCTGGAATGGAATGACGACATCCTTTGTGGGGGCTTTGTTGAGTACGACCGTAAAATCGGCGTTGACAATATTCTGAACCGTAACGAGTCCTTCGAGCGGAGTGACCAGAAATTCTGGTGTTTTGGGATCCGGAGTCACAACAGGTTCTTCATTATCAATGCATTCGCCATTGCTGCAGATCTGGTTATCCTTGCATGCCGGTGAACACTGGGTTTCGTCGTCCGTATCACTTCCGACACATTCGCCGGCGACACATTCCTTTCCATCCATACATTCCGGATCGCATGAATCCTCTGTTTTAGCTTTATCGACGCATTTTCCGTCCTTGCATTCCTGCTCGCCGGTACATTCCGGATTGCATGAATCCCCTGTTTTGGTTTTATCGACGCACTTTCCGTCCTTGCATTCCTGTTCGCCGGTGCATTCCGGATTGCATGAATTCTCTGTTTTGGTTTTATCGACGCATTTTCCGTCCTTGCATTCCTGTTCGCCGGTGCATTCCGGAGTACAGTCTGTTGAATCGGCTGAAGAGGATTCATTGTCGCAGGCAGTTAACCCTATGGAGAGAAGGGTGCAGGCAACTGTAAAAGGAAAGATTTGTTTAAGATTCATATCGTCAACTCCTGTAGACTGGAATATATATTGAAGATCTGAATTTCTGGTACTGTGCATGGATACGCAAATACGCAATCAAAAGCAGCTTAGGGCAAATTCTGATTTTTTGCAATGGAACTGATAAATATCGGCGAATTTTCAGTATATATATATTCCCACAAAGCCGGGGTTATACAGATTGACGATGTTTGGGAGATGCTTTGCGAATTTCAGAATGTGATGAACTCTTTCGTTGTCCTGGTAGCTGCAATCAGGGGGATGCGGTATGATGTTTTGACGAATTTCTTTTGTTTAGGCTCTGTTATGGGAGCTCGATTTATTGGTTGGGCGATGAATTTCAAAAAGTCGTTGAATTCCCTGCATTCGTTCACATATTGATATATTGTCTGGTAAATCTATAATTGGTTAATAAGATTACATGTATCATATTAACCTACATGTAGTTGTAAAATCCAAGCTAACCAAAGGGTTACCTCTGTCCCATTCCCACCCGCCGACCGACGCCCGAACCCAGGAATGCGCTCGATCCTGGCACACTGCTCCCTTTCCAACGTGAACCGTTGTAAAAAAAGAGCATCCCGATGTGCCTGGCCTGCACGACACTACACAGTCATGTCCCGCGTCCGGAAATCATGACAACGTATCCGCCCCACGGATGTTCGTACATTATGTGCAGGGGAAAATAATCGTCAGACAAATCCGGATGAATACATACACCACCTCTCAAAAAAGCCGGAAGGACCATTCCTT
>JAFRYG010000084.1 GCA_017441205.1 Pseudomonadota bacterium | reverse complement strand
TTGTGGTGAAACATCGGCCGAAACGCATTCATTTGGATGCATCGACAATCCGGGGGGCGGCGGATGCGGAGATCTTCCCGATACAGGCGTATGCGATGGCGCAGTCGTTAAATATTGCCAGGACGGCAATCCCCAGTCGTACGATTGTGCGCAGGAAGGCAAAATTTGTGGTGAAACATCGGCCGAAACACATTCATTTGGATGCATCGACAATCCGGGGGGCGGAGGATGCGGAGATCTTCCCGATACAGGCGTATGCGATGGTGCTGTCGTAAAATATTGCCAGGACGGCAATCCACAGTCGTACGATTGTGCAAAGGAAGGCAAAATTTGTGGTGAAACATCGGCCGAAACACACTCATTTGGCTGCATCGACAATCCGGGGGGCGGCGGATGCGGAGATCTTCCCGATACAGGCCGCTGCAAAGGCAATGTCGTCGAGTATTGCAAAGATGGCAAGGCTGAATCTTACGATTGTGCAAAAGAGAGCAAAATCTGCGGCGTCACTTCGGCCGAAACAAATTCGTATGGCTGCATCGACAATCCGGGAGGCAGTACCTGCGGCGATGTCCCGGACACAGGACGCTGCAAAGGCAATATCGTCGAGTATTGCAAAGACGGCAAGGCTGAATCTTACGATTGTGCAAAAGAGAGCAAAATCTGCGGCGTCACTTCGGCCGAAACGAATTCGTATGGCTGCATCACGAAGGATTCTCCAGAGCCGCCTGCCGGTGACCTGAAAACTGCCGAAGACTGGGCCCGCGCCCGCATTGCCGGAACAGTTTCGACGGAAGATGCTTTTAATGCCATTGCCTACAATGGCGGGTTCCCTGTCATTACCGATGACAATTCGATCATTTTTATGCACTGGCATAATGATGGCGACTGGAAAGTCGTCGGCGATTTCAATAACTGGGATATCAAGAGCACTGCCATGACGAAAAAAGACGATATCTGGTATGCCGAAGTTCCCATGCCTGCTGATATCGCGAACAAAAATTACTATAAATTCTACAATGTAAATGAAGCTGATGAGAGCAAGAAATATTCTGCAGATCCCTGGGCATTGCGCTACAGCTATAACCAGGATGGCGAAATATCCTATATAGTTAACCCCAATAAACCGCATCTCGAAAGATATCATAATTTTAAAAGTCCGCAGGGATTAAAGGCGAGAAGCCTGCGCATATATATGCCTGCCGGTGAAGGACCATTCGATGTATTATATGCCCACGACGGCCAGAACCTTTATGGCGACGGCGCAGCCGGATACGGCAGCTGGAAAATCGAGGAAAATATGGAAAAGGCCTCGGCATCATTTATGATCGTCGGCATCGACAATATGGGTGAGGAGCGGCTTTCGGAATATGCATTCGCCGATGAGGATCTGACGGCGGCAAATTATGGCAAAATCACGGCTCAGGGTGATAAATATGCCAAATATGTACAGGAAACCGTGCGTCCGTTTATAGAATCCAAATATAAAACAACGACAAAAGCCGGTCTGATGGGCTCATCCATGGGCGGTCTGATTAGTTTATATATTGCGCATTTATATCCGGATAAATACAAAGTTGTCCTGGCCCTGTCACCGACGACAGCCTGGGGACGCTTCAGCAATGATAATGGCAAGACTATCGAAGATATATATGCCGAAAAAGGTCATCGGAATTTTATATTATATCTCGATAACGGCGGACATGCCCCCGAAGGCGGCAAGTGCCCGGAAAAGCTGGGAACGCTCGAAGCCTCATCGGATGAATTCAACCGCGACTGCTATTGTTATACCCTCTCATTTGTCAACAAAATGGCCTCGCTCGGCTACTCCTGGGACGTCGACTTGTTCCACCTCTTTATCGATGGAGCTGAACATAACGAAGCTGCAAGGGCAGCCCGACTCGTCAAACCCCTGGAAATCTTTAAGAATGCAAAATAATTATCTGCTCGCCTATGTATGAGACGTGCTGCGACACGTCTCTGCATACGGCTCGCAATTCGGCCTGTTGCCTGCGGCAATACGGCCTTCTGCCGCCCGCTACTGGCACTGCCAATACGCGGGCGGTTTTCATTTTGGATACCTGTCACCGAAATAAAATGATTACCGCTTTATCGTAAGGTACGCGAATCGTATGCGCGCAGGCCATTTTGCGGTAAGTGATGCGAACCGCAAAATGGGCGAGCACATAGATGAGCGAGCGGCGCGTATTGAGGTGACGCGGAACGGGTCACCGAGAAAGCGCCGCAAGGCGAGCCGTATATCCGTCAGGCCGGGCGGGCCTGACGGATACAGGCTGCCGCACAGAAACAGGCATCTTCTGAATGCGGGTATTCATGCGGCAGAGAACATAAAAAAAGCCATCCCCGAGCGGAGATGGCTTTGAAATGACGATATCTCAGATTACTTGAGAACGATCGATGTCACAAAGACGGCTTTTCCTGTAGGTGCTTTATTATAGATACGAACGCTGGTGGCATCTTTTGGAACCGTGACTTTGAAATCCGTAAATGTGCCTTTGGCAGACTTAATTTCAGCGGGATTACTGTTCAAAGGCTCATCTTTGTCATTGGTAACAACAAACACGCTGTCACGCGTCTCCATATTGATCACCAGTTCAGCATCAGCGGCCAGAGCAGCAAAAGAGACTTCGAAGTAGGCATTCTCGGCGGCAGTATTGCCACTGCCTTTTGTGTCAAAATGTTCGAGTCTGAGCTGTTTGCTTTCAGGCTTTGCTGTCACAGCGGACTCAATGCCATTGATCCAGGTAATCTTGGCAGTTTTGTCACTGCCATCCTGCGAAACAAAACCTGCGACGAGAACATCAATGCTCGCAACTGCTGAGAAATCGCTCCAGGAAGCGATCGCGGAGGAAGTATCGGCACCCTCGATGACGAATGTTTTTTCCTTCACCAGGTCACTGACCTTACCCTTGGCATCCTTGACGCCGTCAGCTGTGCAGACATAGCCCTTGTCTCCGGCCTTGACATAATAGACACAGCCATACTCACCTGCAGGAAATCCATCCGTCGCAAGTTCAGAGGTAATTTTTCCGTCGGCAGCATCCTTGAGCTTATCATCAGCGGCATAGATATTGACGGCTTTCTCGATATTTTCATTCATTTCACCACAAATGACAGCACCTTTAATCTTGGCAGAAGCATCGCCGGCTTCGACCGTAGCATTACCGGTCACTTTGTTCTCGGCATATTTAATGTCCGGCACACAGCTCTTGATACCACCCTCCTGTGACTCACCGCCCTTATTATCTTCACAGGTACCTTTGCCGTAGCCCTTGCAGTCTTTTGCGCATGTAGGTACGCCATCGGCAACGAAATCGCCGCTGCCTTTTCCATAAGTGGCCTTGCAGCTGTGATCTGTTTCGGATGGTGCGAAAATGATGTTACCATCGGCATCTTTATCGCATTTTTCGCCATCGTCGATCTTGCCGTTTCCGCAGAGTGTGGCAGCCACCGTCACACATCCGTTACCGGATTTCTGGGCCTTGGAATGTCCCTTGCAGTCCGAGCTGCAGCCGGGTTTGCCCTGTTCAGCGGATGCATCGAGGGTTTCATCATTTTCGGAAGCCCATGCTTCGCATGTGCCCTTTCCATCGGCGAATGCTTCGACGCCGTCGACGATATCGCAGACTTCACCTTCATCAAGTTTTCCATTGCCGCAGTTGGGATCTTTCTGTTTCTCTTCTTTTTTTACGCATTCACATTTTTCTTGATCCAGCTTTTTGCCGTCTTTGGTGCAATCCTCAGCTTTTTTGTCGCAGGTTGCAGCAGGTTTGCCGCCATTATCGCCGCCATTATCGCCATCACTGTCCGATTCTGAGCATGCAGCAGCACCGATACCGATACCCATGACGAAAGCAGCAGCCAAAACAAAACGCTTATCCAACTTCATACAATTCCTCCAAAATGAATCCCGGCACAGAATACCGTCCGGGGCCTGATGAAAAATGAATTCAGCCGGCTCTCATATGCCAACTCAAACGGGCCTCATATAATGAAAAAATTTCGGCAAAACAATTTTTTAATGAAATTTTATAAAAGATAGAAATAACACTTACATTCAACCACACACAAACCACTTTAGTCAAAATATAAAATAATCATTAAATTCAATAACTTAAACCACAAAACAAATAAGACGATCAGGATTTTCGATGTCAAAAAGTATTTTAATAATATCAAAGGAACCGATGGATTACGACATGATTGTCGCAGATGGCAATATGTTATGACCAATCATCTGAGTCAGATGGGATCGTTCCGGATCGTGCGACAGATTATTGTGGCATAAATGCTTTATTTGACATTGGCATTGAATTTTTTGTAAACTTATGAACGGTTTTTTAAGCCAATTGTCACGGGAGTATCATTTTGGATTTTAATCAAGAGTCTCAAAGCCTTAACGCCGACCAACCTGGCAAGGGTACTGTCAGTGTCGGCGACATTCTCGATGAGCGCTATCAGCTTGTCGAAATTGTCGGGAGGGGTGGGTATGGTCTTGTATTCAGGGCCACGGATCTGAATCTCCAGCGAGACGTTGCGGTTAAAGTTCTTTCTCTCGAGGGGGTCAATGAGAGTGATACGCTGAAGAGATTTGAGCAGGAAGGCCAGATTCTTCGGCGTCTTCATGCCCAGAACACAGTATTTTTCTATGACTGCGGTCAAACGCCCCAGCATTTGCCCTATATTGTCATGGAATTTGTGTCGGGACAGCAGCTCAAGGATCTTATTGAAAAAGAAGGCAAGATACCGCCAAAGCGCACAGTAGCCATACTCGTTCAGGTTTTTGCTGCATTGGCGGAGGCGCACAGCTATGGCTTTATTCATCGCGATTTGAAGCCAAGCAATATCATGCTTTGCCATCGTCCCGGATTTCCGGATGATTTTGTCAAAGTTCTGGATTTTGGCATTGCCAAGATCATTTCGGACGACGACATCGACATTTCGAAAGGCGACATGGCAGGGACGCCCAAATACATGCCGCCGGAGCAATTCAAAAACGAAACGCTCACGCCGCTTGCGGATCTTTACTCAATGGGGTGCATTGCCTATGAGATGCTGACCGGGATTGCACCATTTGATGGCGAGACGCTTCATGTGACGGTTGCGAAACACCTGTTCATGACGCCAAAGAGTTTTGATCCTTCGATTGAACAGTATCCGAATCTGGTTGCAACCATATTTAAACTTCTTGAGAAGCATCCGGAATCCCGTTTCGATTCTGCGCAGCACGTGATTGAAGTTTTGGAGCACTGGAATGAACCTACACTCATTCCCGAGCTGGAAGGCTGCCGGCTCAAAGGGGATGATGTCCGGGGAAGTTCATTTTATGAGGACGAAGTAAAGGATTCCTCATCGGAGATATCCAGGAATTTGCTTTGTCTGACGAATTCACAGCTCGTTGAGCCTTCGCCGATACAAATTGCCCAGCTGGAGGCCCAGCAGAATCAACCCAGTCAATTCAGTATTTTCGACTTTCTTTCGCGCGTCGATAAAAAAATCTGGTTCATTACGGGCGGCATTGCAGTGACTGTAATGATTGTGATCGGCGTTGCTCTGTCATTATCCGGTTCTCCGGAGACAACCACCGAATTATCTGCGTCCAGTCATACTTTTGTTGAGCCGGTCGTTGTCCCGGAGTCAACCATTGATCCGGTTCTTATTGAAATCGCAGCAAACAGTGCCATTGATTCCTCCGTATCGGCAACAGCTCTGGGATTGCAGACCAATGAATGTCTCACCCACCTGGATGATATTCTCTATGGTCTCGACATTCCGGAAACAAAAAAGAAAACAGTACCAGTGCTGCAGAATTCCAAAGATTCAGAAGCTTCGCCATCAAATTCAAAAAGCAGAAGAAAACATTCTCATAACAGCGAAGAAAAAGAGTCCGATGCATCACCCAAGGAATCAAATGATTCTGATGCGTCGCAGTTACGGTTTACGCTGAACTATTCACCGAAAACAGCGAAAGTTGGTTTTTTGAATGCCTTTGGGCAATGCAGAGATGGAGTCTGTACGCTTGAAATGACATCAGAAAATACACCTGCAAGGATCGTCATTTCTGCGCCAGGTTACGTTAGCCGCAATCTGCTGATAAAGGATAAAGTGAGCAATCTTCAGGTAGACCTCGTTGCTGAGACAGATTCAAATTAGCAGTATTATTCATATTAGTGTTGATTTCAGCCAATTTCAGATCCCATTGCATTCCTCGCTGAGTTGTCCATGATTATAGATATAATACTTCTTATTATCATTCTGGTCTGGGCAATTTTTGGTTATCGAAAGGGATTTATCAAACAGCTCTTTACACTTGCCGGAGTTGTCCTCATCATTTTTTTTGCCGCACCGATTGCTGATATTGCTCAAAATGTATTAGCCAAAGAGTTCGACCTGATCCTTACGGGGGCCTATGTCAAGGGCGGTCTGCTTGCCGCGAGTTCTGCATTGCTCTATATCCTTGCGCATGTTACCGGAAAGTTTCTGCATAACACCCTGGTCAAGGGCATTCCGGTTGCAGAATCCACGAATCATGTTCTTGGTGCGACACTTGGTATTACAGAAGCAGTACTGGTCATATTCTTCGTTCTTTCGCTCATCAGCATCGGTCAGAACAAGATCAATGAATATGCCCCGGAAGTTCAATCCGTCATTTCACAAAGCAAGGCATTCCAGATTTGCGATAAGAATAACCTGCTTCGCAATTACGATTTCTTTAAATCCGATGAACCATCCAAATCATCGCCGGCGCAGCCTGCGGCAGCGGAACAATCAGAACAGCCTCCTGTCTCCCATCCGGCTCCAATCAGGCGTACACTGGAACACAAGACGCTGCCGTCTTCCACGGATTCGAATGAATCGCCGCAGGATCCCGCTCCCCGGCGTGCACGAAACCGGTAATGCCCATCCATCATCATGATTTCTGCCATGACACATCATTATATATATGCCGCAATACTCATTTTTTTCGGACTGCTGATCACATCCTGCCAGGACAAATCATCCCGCAATGAACAGCCTCAACCGGTGGTACCTGTCGTCCAGGAACAACCGCAGGAACAGCCGGTATCTGCGCCGCAGAACACTCAGAATCAAATGACCAGCCTTGGCAAAGCAACCGAAGATGAGGTCCAGATTGCCCGAACCCGTTTTAACGAATTCAAATCCTTTGTTCTGGCATATAAGGGAAAAGAAGCCAGCCTCATGCTTTCGTCATCATCCCTTGAATATTACAACAATCTGATCCTGGCAGCCCGTACATCGATTCACAGTCCTAAGGATTATGCCATATTGGAAAAACACTTATCCCCATCAATCAGAACGAATGTGAAGATTATCCGGGATCACCTCTCCTCCCAATACATCGATTCAGTCAATGCCCCCGAATTGTATGAAACAGCATTCAATCAGGGATGGATTGGCTACAAGACTCTCATGACTGCATCTTTAACCAATTTCCAGGCATTCGAAAAAGATGGAAATCGCTACCTGTCGGCAGATTTGCACTATGCCGGAACAGTCAAAGACGATCTCGTTCTGCAGATTGGATTTGCATTCGAAGACAACGCCTGGAAGATCGACCTTGTTCCCATTTTTGTCGGACTTGACAAAAACATTCGCCAATTTATTCAGAAAAAGAATCTCGACGTCGATCTCAGTATTGATGAAACGGTTGAATCAACCAAAGACTCTTTGGAACCTGCTCATTGGAAGGATTCAATTCACAGGCAGGACGGATTTTCCGTAAAATTCCCTCGTTCTCCTCTGTTTGCCGACAGCGATGGGAATCATGTCTACACGAGTCAGCATTTCAAATATGGTCAGTTTATCGTGTCGGTTCTGCCCAATGATCCAGATCTTCCCCAATCCCCCTACAATGAAAAGCTCAGCAGAGACCGCATCATTTCGGCATTTCTGAAAGAGCTTGGGGCATCCGGAACTCAATGCCGCTACAACCAGATCAATACAGATCATCTCATTCAATGTGATTTCCAAATCCCCGACCACAGCTCACAGGGAAAATCCGTATGGATCTTCACACCCGACCACACGTATCAGCTTTTGAATATTGCCAGGCAGGATCAATTCAGCGACGAAGCAGCAGCAGCTTTCATTTCGAGCTTTGCATACGGCCTGAAATAAGGTCAAAATGGTGACTTGACTTTCGACGTTAAGTGCTTAATTACTCCGCCTTGTTTTAAGCAGGCCGGAAATCTCCGGCTGCATTTGCATCCATCTAATTATTGAGGAACATCAACATGTCTGAAAATCAGCAGGAACCCGTTCAAATTCCCGTCAATGGCACAGATTCAGAGGAAAATGATACCGACCAGGCCGTTATCGAACCTGAAATCATGTCCGAAGAAGAAATTGCAGCCCAGGACGAAGCTGAGCAGGCCGAAGATACAAATGAAAATGATGACGAAACTGCCGAATCGCAGAATGATAATTCCGACGACCAGCAGGATGCGTCAGACGACAAGGACGAATCCAAGGAAACGAACTGGAAAGATGCCTATGTGCGTCTTTATGCAGACTTCGAAAATTATCGCAAGCGAACGTCCAAGGAACAGGATGACATTCGCAGGAGAGAGCGGGAACGCGTTCTCAGTTCATGGCTGGACGTCTATGACAATGCCGAACGCGCTCTGACCACTCTCCCCGAAAAAGAAGGTCCCTGGTACGAAGGATTCACTTCGCTCGTGCAGCAGATGGACAAATGTCTGACCACATTCCACATCAAACCAATTGATGATCTGGGGAAGAAGTTCGATCCCAAACGCCACGAAGCCATTGCGACATGCCCCAATCCCAACATGGAAAATAACACGATCATGCACGTCGAAAAGCGCGGTTTTGAGTACGAAAATGGCGACATCGCCCGGGTTGCGAGGGTAATTGTCGTCAAGAATCCATCCTGACTGCACCGGTTCCTGATGGGCATCATCAACTGGATATTACTCCACATATTCAACAAGCCCCCCAAGCAACTCAGTGCAGAAGAAGTGATTGCGGCTGCCGCAAAGAACGATTCAAAACCCACCTGAAATGATTTCAATGCCATGGTTCTGACCGAAATCATGGCCGGTTTTACAGGTTATCTGTACGATTTTTATTTTCCTCCATTTTTATCCACTGAGCTACTGATGTGTGAACTAGCCAGTTCATAAGGAGAACAGTGATGAGTATTGATTATAAAGATTATTACAAAATTCTCGATGTCGATCGTTCGGCATCGGCTGATGATATTCAAAAAGCCTATAAAAAACTTGCACGAAAATACCATCCCGACCTGAATCCAGGTGACAAAGCCGCCGAAGAAAAATTCAAGGACATCGGCGAAGCTTACGAAGTCCTTAAGGATCCTCAAAAGCGTGCTCAATACGATGCACTTGGAGCATCCTGGAAACATGGTCAGAGTTTTACGCCTCCCCCCGGATGGGGTGGATTCGATTTTGGCGGCGGCGGCCAGAATATTCATTTTAATGTCGGCGGCATGGACGGCATGAGTGATTTCTTCCAGGCTCTGTTTGGCGGCATGGGCGGCATGGGCGGTGGTGCCCAGGGATTCGGCGGCAGAAGTACACGCCGTTCCACATCCCCGCACTCGTCAGAGACCCCGATCGTCGATCTCAATCTCCGTGTCCTCGAACTTCTGGATGAATCCCCCAAAAGCATATCCATTACGCAAAACATGCAGACGCGCACCATCAAGGTCAACATTCCCAAGGGCGCAAAGGATAAGACAGTATTCAAGCTCAAGGGCCAAAACATCGACGGCAGCGATCTGCGCATCCGGGTCAATATCGTGGACGACGACTGCCGCACCGAAGAGTTCGATATCATTCAAAAACTCAAGCTTACTCCCTGGGAAGCCGCATTGGGCGGTCAGCTCGAGTGCAAGACGATTGCCGGCAGCGTCAAACTGACGATCCCGCCATGCGTCCAAAGCGGCCAAAAACTTCGACTTCCCGACAAAGGTCTTTACAAAAAACAGGGACGTGGTGACTTGCTGATGGAAATCCAAATCTGCATGCCCAAACCCTTATCTTCCAAGGAAAAGAAGCTCTTTGAAGAACTGGCCAAATGCTCTTCGTTTGATCCGCGCAATTCATAATTTTCTTTGGAACGCTTCGGCTTCAGGCCATGAATGGCCTGTACGCCTTCGCTGCCTGGCTATGCAGAGCATACGCCAGGCATTTTTTTATGGTACACGCTCGCCACCGATAAAACCAGCAAACGACGATTCCATTGAATTCTACTGAATCGACTTTTTGCAGTGCTCGCAGTAATCGGTGAGTACCTTTTTTCTGCCGTAAAATAGAGGAATAAATGCGAGCGGCAAAAAGAACATCCCCATAAAGCATGCCAAAGCAATCGTTCCGCATGTCAGCGGCGCAAAGACTTCTTTTTTAATCATTGGCCTATGACAATACGGACAGCATGGCACCGGATAATGATCAAACCGATCTGAATCATCACTGCCCGCAGTATTGCTCTGCTTGGCCATGTACTTCTGCGTATAGGCCTTAAAACGCTCATCGGCACGTTCCTGTTTGATTTCTTCTTCAGTCTTTTCGCGATGGGCCTTTTCCAGGTCGTCAAAAACGTCTTTCTTTTTTGACCCGTCACTTCGCAATCCGCCCGAAATTTCGTTGAGTTTTTTCAACATCTGACCGACGGCTTCGGCCTTGCGAGCTGCTTCTTCCTCATAGGCTTCGACGTCGTGGAGTACTTCCGCTTCGGGCTTGAATTCAGCATCAGCCACTTTCGAAACATACGATTTGAAATCCGTCGTATTTCGAATCGCATAAAGCGCCGGCAATATTGACTCGTAATCGATTGGAATAAGGAGCCATGATTCCAGTTTTTTTATGGCTTCATCCTGAGTCATTTGATGTACCTATAAATACCAGAGACAAATACAGCCCGGCAAATGCTTAACCGAACAAACTCTTTTGATTATCTGGCTGCAGATATGGCCTGGGTGCCCCGGAAATGGGACTATGCTTCATATATCCCTCAATCAGACTGCACATGTAATCAGCATCTTCCGGATTATCCACATAATTCAGCTTCGATGTGTCGAGCACGTACACAGGACATCTGGTCCAGTTATCCCAAAGCCGATAATAGCGGGCACGCAGGGCATCCAGATAACTCGCTTCAATCACCTGTTCCGCATCGATCGAGCGGCGAGCAATACGCCCCAAAACAATATCCGTCGGAGCATCGAGGAAGAGAATAAAGTCTGGAATGGAAACATGATGGCTCAAAAGCTCGGTAAACCGATTGTAGAGATCCATCTCATCATCATTGAGGGTTTGCTCGGCAAAGATCCTGTCCTTATCGAACAAATAATCCGCCACAGTGATGGGATCGAAGAGCTGCTTCTGAAGCAAATCGATCTGCTGCTGATACCGGCTTGCCAGATAAAACATCTGAGCAGGAAATGCATAGTGTTCAGGATCGGCGTAAAAACTGGCCAGAAACGGATTGGCTTCACAAGGCTCAAGCACCAGTTTTGCACCATATCGTCGGTTCATCAGGCGGCACAGGCTCGTCTTACCAACGCCAATTAACCCTTCAACAACAATGTAGTTTGACAAAGCATTTCCTCTTAAGGCAGCAATAAATCACCATGACTCCCCCGGACAGACATCCCACAGGGACGAATGAGGATAAAACAGTTTTGTTTTTTTTTGAAGGAGATTGTCAAAAGACATCATCGCAGTTCAATTCATGAATCAGACTTGACAAACGCCTTGAAATATGGGAACAAGCGCACCTCGCTGGCCCTGTAGCTCAGATGGATAGAGCTGGAGATTCCTAATCTCTGTAAGTCGCGCGTTCGACTCGCGCCAGGGTCATAAAAATGTCGTTCGTACCAACGCACGGCATGCGCTCAATCAGAACCCCGACATTGCCAGTCAATGTACGGGGTTTATTTTTTAGGCCCTGAATTCAAATGTTCACGAACAAAAAATCCACACTCAGATAATGGAGTCATTTTTTCTTACGGAGCAGCTGTCTCACCACCGGTTTCTGAATTCCCGGTCGAATCAGCCTCATTGCCATTGGACGGAGCAGGTTCTGCTTCGGTCGGAGCAGGTTCTGCCCTGGGCGATTCAGATTCAACTTCCGAAGAAACGACTTCCGCCTGTGGCTGAACAGGTTCTGTCTGTGGCTGAGCAAATTCTTCCCCGGACGATTCAGGTTCAAGGCTGTCCAGGACGATGATTCTTGCGCCCCCCGGAGGCAGCAGCCGAAATACGGCGTCAGAAAACTCAACGTCCATATCTCGTTTTTCCACTCTCAGACGCACATCCGTTTTCTGTTTTGGCAATTTGAACAGAATCTGATTCGGATAGCGCCATGACTGATGATTTGCCGTGTAAGTTTTGAAGGCAGATGCCTCATAAGTATAAATGATGCTGTCTCCATCCGAGACAGTAATCAGAAAAATATCTCCCTTTGGCCAATCGTAATACACCTTTTCGATGAACCCATTCTTCAGCGAAAGAGTTTTGCAGTACCCACCTTTTTCCTCGTCCCACTCCAATAAAAATTCATCAGCATTATCAACACCATCCATAGGAAATTGTCCATAGATAACGCGATACAGATCCCGTGCTGAGAGGTACACGGGGAGAATTCTGGCGATATTCTCGGGAGTGGCAAGTCCTGTAATATACACATTCTGCGAGACATCCATGAGAGAGAATCCGGTTCCATCCGTCACGAGAGTGGAGACAGCTTTATCAAAGGCGGAGACCGTAATTCTCATATTTGCCGGCTGCTGTGCAGAGATGACGAGATCCTGTCCCACGACACGCTGCCCGTGTGATTCATCGACGTAATCGACTTTTGTCATCATTCGCATGGCCTGAGGCATTGTTTGTTCCCGTTCGATCACAGCCATCACCTCCTGCCTGCTTACAGCAGGTTCAGGAACGTGCCGTGAGGAAGCGCAGCCGACAGCGGTAACAGCGCATACGAGGCAAAAGCAGACCCCAAAGAAGTGAGAATTCGATTTCAGAAACATGACATTCAATCCATGAAAAGCGGAAGTACCAGGGAGCAAACGACACGGCAATGGCAATGTTATGCATTGTCATTCGGTTACCATACAGGAACAAAAGGCATCAAATCAACTACAGGTGGATAGGTTTCTTGACACTTTTCAATCAGGCTAGTAGAAATAAGCTCTGTTTTTTTACGTGCCTAGACGCACAGTTTATTAATCCCGTAACGCCGCGTGTGCAGAGTTATTCATTGTTTTAAGGATAAGGAGTTCATATGCTTAGTGTGACCATCACCGAAAAAGACGGTCCCTCAACCACTACAACTTTTGACAAAACTGAGGTTCTCATTGGGCGTGTGAAAGGCAACGATGTTGTGTTACCTAAAACGAACGTCTCAAAACGTCATTCCCGAATTGTGGTGAAAGATGGGAAAATCATTCTCATTGACCTCAAGAGCACGAATGGCACGTTCATCAATGGGCGCAAGATCAACGGTCCCCATGTCATGCAGGAAGGGGATAAAGTCTTTATTGGTGATTTTACACTTGAAGTAAAAGAAATTGCAGGCAATGGAGCGATGGGCAGCTCTGCACCGATTGGTTTGGGAGCCCCTGTTCCGGGTTATAACAATGTGCCGGCAGCCAATCCGCTTCCTCAGGTTAATCCTGTTCAGCCGATGGCTCCCCATATGGGTGCGGATCTTTCCCATAATCCAGGAGTTGGGATGCCTGCAGCCAATCAGCCCAACTTCTCCCGTCCCGGAATGAATGCACCTGTTGCCAATCCCGCCATGGGATTGGGTGGCCATCAAATCCAGGAACCGGTACAGAATCTTGGTGTTGGCCCAATCAACAACATGGGGGTTGAGGCGAATGTCCCGATGGGTCCCGGTCTGAATGGTCCTGCCGCAGGCATGGCACCGGCTCCAAGTCTCTCCCAGCCTGCGCAGCTGGCTGGTCCTGCTCAGATTAACGCAGGCGCATCCTCTCTCGGCGGTGCATCGGTCCAGCCCATTGGTGTTTCTCCGGTGGGAGCCCGGTCACTTCCCTCGGCTCAGCCGGTCAAACAATCGAACATCAGCGCTCCTGTTGGGGAAGGCGTCATCGACAAATCACTGCGTTTGTCGGGTCAGGGTTCGGCATCTTCGGGCAAAGCGGGTTCCGCTGCACGTCAGAACAAAAAAGACTTCACGTCTGCAGCGCTTCCGGAAGATATCATTGTCGACGATGCGCGCAATGCCGAAACAGAAGCCTGGCTCAAAGCGGCCAGAGCTATCATGGATAAATATCTGACGGAACATGATTTTCAATCCGTCGCGGCCCAGCCCTATCCGCCTGAGGCTGCACTTCAGGACACCTGCTACAACAATCTGTCCAAATGTGCCAAACTCTGTCGTTCAGCCATTGGAAGCGCCAACGTCGACAGCCTGCTCGATTTCCTGCTCAAGGAAGCATGTGGCCTTGGCGTCATTGATTCGTTGATTGACGATGCAGATGTTACTGCATTTACTGTTTATAATTTTGAAACGATAGTCGTTGACAGAAAGGGACGCCGCGAACTTTCCAGTCTGCAGTTTACAAGTGCAGACACGCTGTATCTTGCAGCGCAGCGTCTGCTCGCCTTCCAGGGCATCAATCCTCAGACTGCACCAGCTGTTTCTGAAATCCGTTTTGGAGACGGAACGCAGATCGAAGTTATTCTGCCGCCGGTTTCTGTTGCATCAACGACCATCGTCGTCCGCAAAACATGCCACGAATTCAGTGATCTTACTGCCCTGGTTCAAAAAGGCATGCTCTCGGTCGAAATGGATAAATTCCTCAAGCTTTGCGTCAAAGCACGCCGCAACATTCTCGTCGTCGGCGCACAGGGTTCAGGCCGAACCAGCATCCTCAATGCCCTTGGTGCAGAAATTCCCGATGGTGAACGCATCGTAACGGTTGAGAATTCAGCCATGCTCGTCATGCCGCAGGTCTATGTCATTAGTCTGGAAGCACAAAATGCCAGTTTCCAGGGAGGCGACCTTTCGACGCTCATGCGCCAGACAAGCAAACTCAGAGCAGAACGCGTTCTCGCAGATACCCTGCAGTCACCTGCCGATACGACAGCATTCCTGAATGCAATCTGTGCCGGCGCTCAGGGCTCCATGGCTACGATGTGCGCTCTCAATGCCACAGAAGGCTTCCGGATGTTCAAACGCATGGTCACTTCCGATACACCAAACAGCAGCCTTGCCAACAATATCGACATCATCGTCACTGTACGCGCTTTCACAAATGCCAAACGTCGTATCGTTGAAATTGCAGAAGTCAGTACAGAAGATGGCGAAGCCAGAATCGTTCCAATCTTTGGCTGGATGAATTCCGGTATGGGTAATATGGCTATGGGTGATGGACTGTTCAAAGCAATCGGCAATGTTCCCCAGTTCTACCGCGATCTCGAACGCGGTGGAATGGCTCTGGATACATCCATCTTTAACGTATAATCCCTGAGATATTCTCTTTTCACTCGTTCTCCCGGGCTCAGTGAAGCCCGGCCAACATTATTAGAGCCTCAACACTCAGGATTCTTATGTATACTCTAATTATTGATGACCGCCACGGGCGGTCTGCTGCTGAGATTTCTTTTGATCAGGGCAGTTATACCATTGGGCGTGTCGACGGCAATGACGTCGTTCTCCCTTCAAATTCAGTTTCCCGTACCCACGCACGAATATTCGTTTCCAACAACAAGTGCTATATCGTTGATCTCGGAAGCGCCAACGGCGTACTGGTCGATGGTGTACAGATTAAAGACCGAACTGAAATCCGAAACGGTTCCAAAATTCGGATCGGTGAGTACACGCTTTATCTGGAATACAAAGATCAAACTGAAATTGCCCCCGGCCAGGATGTACTGAAAACCCAAATCGTTTCCGGTGCACAAAGCGGTTTTAAAATCGTTCGCGTCTCTGACAAATTTGCCGGCGAAGAATTCATGCTTTCTGAAGCGACAAATACCATTGGTCGTACAGAAGACAATTACATCCTCCTGTCAGATCAGTCGATATCCAGGAATCATGCGAAAATCACGAACCGAGGAATGAATTTCTTCGTTTCCGATCTCTCTTCTTCAAATGGTACTTTTGTCAATAACAAACGCATCAATGCTGAAACCAGCCTGCAGCCCGGTGATCTGATTCGATTCGGAAATGTTTCATTCGTCTTTGTTCCTTCATCTGAGCGCGTTGATTTGCACCAGTATGCAAAGAAAAAAGGCAATGATAACCGAAAAATTATCATCGGTTTTATCGTCTTTATTTTCCTTATCATCATCGTCATGATAAGTTCAGCTGTAATCATTTCAAACAACAAGAATGCACAGCAACCCGTAGCTCAGCCTGAAGTATCCGAAGAACAAATGGCGGCCAAACGCAATGAAAACTTCGACAAGGCGAAGAATCTCGTCGAGGAAAAACGCTTCGCACCAGCCAAAGACCTTGTTGACGAATTGCTCAAGGAAAATGCCAACGATAAGCAGTTTCAGGAACTCAGTGAAAAAATCGACTTTGAAATCAAAAATGAAACCTTCATCAAAGATGGCAAAGCATTTCTCGACAATAATAAGTTCCTTGAAGCTATCGATTTGTTCAAGCAGGTTTCGATGGACAGCTCCAATTACGATACTGCAAATGAACTCATCAAAGATACTGAACGCAAGTTGAGACTGACCACCTATAATGAAGCAAGATCCCGCTGTGATGACGGTGTTTCGGAAGAATGCATAAAGGCGCTTTGCAATGCGACACTTGAGCTGGGTGAATCAGATTCCGAACAAAGCAGAATTACCGAGACAAAAGAATTTATGGAGCGCATCACCAGCAGCAAACAGAAAAAATATCTCAAAGCTGCCCAGAATTGCCTGGATGCATTGAACAACTAATAAAAAAGGCTGCCATCGGCAGCCTTTTTTATTGGACCGGCTTTATTTCACCGGCAGCATAAATACAGCACAGCTATTTCTTTGCAAGATAACTGCGGCAGTAATCGGCATTTTTGGCAAATGTGTCCTTAATGCTGGCCAGAACCATCTGCTCAATTTTCGATCCAATCAGGGGAAGACTCACACTGATGCTTCCCTTTGTACGACGTATACACCCCTCACCATCTTTGACAATTTCTGTCGTCCCGTGAGCATCCACGGCAGCGCCCTTGATCTCAGGTGCAATCACCCAGTTATTTGACAATTTTGCGTCATTCCACGACCTGGTCTCAACATAAGACAGGTGATCACCGACGAATTTTTTCGCAATTGCAGGAATATCCTCTGCGCTCGTCAGACGAATTTTATATTCCATCCCTTCGGATTTTTTATTCTCTGCCAGCATTTCCTTTCCCATTTTGAGGGATTTCATCAGATCATCATCGAATTTGTTGTCGCACAGAAGATCAAAAAGCTCTTTTGGACTGCAGGCGAATCGATCTTCGATCAAAATTTGAGTTGCCATACCGTTTCTCCAACCAACAAAACACTTCCAGGTACGGAAGTATACAAGACACAACATCCCCGGATACATCCGGTGGATGTCTGTCTACTCTGTAATGAACCGATATATCAAGCAAAGATTCAATCATCCGGCAATATCTCTAAATGATATGATCGCGGCAGAGGATCTTTAAACGAGCCTGCAGTCTGGCCACCTGGCGTTTTCGGCAGCGACTGGCATGAACGCGTTCCAGAGGTTCTTTAGTATTCGCAGCCTGCAGATACGTGTGTATTTCATGTTCGCAATTGGATTTCAGGTATTGCCAGGCATCCGCTCTTTCCGTTTTTTCAAAAACGACATCCGGCTGCATCCGATAGGGATTGATGTCAAAAATGCCGCTATTGAAGGCATTTTCCGTGGAAACATTTGGAAGCGCATGCGAAACCTCTTCGCGGCGCATTCTCAAATCCGAAGCAAATCGCATGAGCCTGCCATTGAGCTGAGACCACAGATAGGTCGTCACCCTGGCCCCCCTTGACGGATCGAATTTCGGAAGCATTTCCATAACAATCACCCAACCCTGCGCAATGAGTTCATCCAGAATCTCTCTGTCGGGACGCCGCCCGAGCAGCTTATACGCAACTGCCCGAATCATACTGTGAAGGGTTTCATAATCCGTCTGGCAATGTTCAAAAATACCTGCATCCATTTTATTCCCTCCTTGGATTACCTCCCGGGTCAATGTCTCTGTCCATATAATTGGCAATTTTTGGTGATTCCGGTCACAAAAAGAAAAAATGCCATGCGTATTGAGGACGCAGGCCGAAATAGCATGGCAAAAGGCGCAGCGTATTGAGGACGCAGGCCGAAATAGCGCGCCGAAAACCAAAATATTCTTGCATGACACGATGGAGATGCTTAGACTTTTGCCGGTGAAAACAGCACCTTATGGAGGCTAATCATGAAAAGATTTTTTTCCGCTTTTTTAATCATTGCAGCCGCAAGTATCGTTTCTGCCTGCAGTACCCCCTGCTACTATGCGTATCCCGGATGGGAAGAGTTTGAAGACGATCTTCCCTTTGAAGATTACTGCATCAGCGACAGCAGTCTCGAAGTATGTGTCGATGGCTGGACTGAAATCATCCATTGTGAACCCAATGAAGTCTGCGATGTCGACCCCTTCTATGGCGCAGCCTGCTATGCCGTTGACTCAGGCCCCATCGTTCCCGGTCCCGACAATTATGGCAATGAATGCTCATCCAACAGCTGTACCGACAGATGGACATCCGCCATATGCAATAATGGTTGGATCGAGACTCACTCATGCTATTATGGATGTGATTCGTACACGGGCGAATGCAAGGATCCGGAGTGTTCCGTCAATGTCTGCCAGGGTATCAGCGTTCGTATATGTGATGACGGCATCTGGGGAGATTACCAGCAATGCCAGTATGGATGCGATAACGGGGTTTGCCTGACACTTTCCGATTTGAACAAACCATCCAGACCTGAGTGCTCCTATTCCGAATGCCTGGACGAAAATACGCTCAATGAATGCGTCAATGGTCATTATCAGCCGCAGTCGTGTTCCTATGGCTGCGATAATGGGGCATGTCTGCCCCCCACTGAAGTGCAGTGCACAGAATCCGTATGTCAGGACGAACATGTGCTCAATGAATGTGTGGGCGGCGTTTACGCACAGACCACGTGCGAACACGGATGCAGCGAAGGCGCATGTATCGAGGAACAGCCAGCGAAAAAATGCACTGAATCCGTTTGCCATAACGAGACGACCCTCGATGAATGCGTCGACGGAACCATCATTCCCAGAACCTGCGAACACGGATGCGACAAGGGGGCTTGTATCGAGGAACAGCCAACGGAAAAATGCACTCAATCCGTTTGCCATAACGAGACGACTCTCGACGAATGCGTCGACGGAACCATCGTTCCCAGAACCTGCGAACACGG
>JAFRYG010000083.1 GCA_017441205.1 Pseudomonadota bacterium | reverse complement strand
GAATGCAGCTGTTCGAGAATATCTATCAGCTGCAGCACCAGCCTGAATAACTTATGCATCGTCAGACGATAGCCGCTGCGCATCAGTGTTTCGAGCGACTGACCTTCAATATATTCCTGCACAATATAGGCGCACGGATTGGCAATATCAGTAAAATCCGGAGCTTCGATAAACCTGGCAACGCCTTTGATATTGAGCGTTTTTAAAACCGCTGCCTCTCGATGAAACAATTCATAATCCTTCCAGTTTTGGACAGAATCGATTTCGAGCCGCTTAATTGCAACGAGCTCATTTCCACCCAGATGTTCTGCCAGATAGACCTTTCCCTGTGCCCCACGCCCCAACTCACGTATAAACCGATACCGATCCGCAAGTTCCGGCGGCGTTTCGACCGATTCTGATATCCGTTCATCAGAACGGGCTGATAACAATTCCTCTTGCTTATCCCGCAGCGCGTCTGCTTTATAGCTAACCAAATCCGACATATTCATTCCTGATTCTTTGATCCGATCCAAAGTCCGCATCAATTTGCAATATTATATTATCATTAAAATCAACGAAACACTAATATACTTTTTGTTATCTGCATATTGCGGCGTCCTATCGGGCATTCGCCCGATACGGCCTGCCCAATCGGCTATTTGCCATTGGCAAATACGCCGATTCACCCCGCTGCTGCCGCGCGATTCAGAGTCCCAAAGTCAGTACTGACTCCAAAATCCGTGATGATGACGCCACAGCCATGCTATCCCAATTGTTGGAGCATTATCATTCGGCAGATTGGCGCAGCAGTGCTCAACAGTTGATACTCAATGTTCCAATGAATATATCTATCATTCCCTGAGCTTTGAGAATGCATTCACTACTCAAGCCCCAGGCTCCAAGCCTGGAATTCAATTATTCACGAACAAAACATCCACGCATGACAGAGTTATTCATTTAATTATCCAAAGCTGTTGTACAAAACCTGTCACTGTCAGCATTCACTGATACCAATTTGCCTATTTTCTCATTGCAGCTTATCCGGGAGGAGAAATCCCCTTATTTCACAAACCGCTTTATCCCGCACGTATGTTCGTTTGTGTTTTCGTCGTAATTGACGGCGACGAGCAATAAATCGCCATGGTATTTATCCATCACATTGAAATATTGTTTATTCTCGATTTTGGCAAGTGCCGCGCCCGTGCTTTGATTGCGCTTGAGTTCGACGATCATCGCCGGAACGTTCGGGACGTATGGGATAAACACGACGTCAGCATACCCCTTGCCTGCCGGCAGCTCACTGATAATCGTGTATCGCGATGTCGCATAGAAATAGGCGAACCGAATCGCGCATTGCAGACAGGCTTCGTGATTATATCTCTGTCGGCTCATGAACTGTTCATGCGCCGCAGTCAATGCCTCAGCAACAGCCTGTGCATCTCCTTCGACGGTCTTGTCCAATAATATTTTGGAGTTGTTAACAATTTCTATGGCTTTGGCATAACTCGGATCATCCTCGATAGCATTGATCCATTCGGAACGAATTTCATTGTTCGGAATATAACATTGTTTTGTGGTGCTATCATAAGCCAAATAGCCGAGGTGAATGAGGTAGGCAAAAACAGCGTCTTTGGAATAGAAGTCCGTCATTGTGTTGAGGAACTTATCCACGTTCACATCGACGCATCCGCCTGCAATCATAGTCCTGACATCATCTTTAATGCCTTCAAAATTCATGGATATATATATTCTGATGGAATCATAAGACCCAGTCTTCGGCCAATAATCATCAAATTCTTTATTCACCATTGCCTGAACAACGGATTGCGGATTATAAATATCAAACGATTGATTGTGATAAGTCATCCTGTAGCCGTTGTACCATCGTTTGCATTCCTCAAAATCCATGCCGTATTGATCGCACAGATGGTGCGTTTCATCCTCTGTAAATCCGACAAACTCTGTGAGCTGTTTTGATTTAGTCATTGTAAATTCTCTAAACAGATTTAACTTTGACTGAATCTTGTCGCGCACGATAGGCAAAACCCCAGTCAGATAGACGAGCGCAAAAGCAGGAGCCAGGTCTGCATTTTTGAACATACCATTTAGAAAAGCCAGATATGGGTCAAAAATCGAGGATTTGACCTGTTCACGCACGAGCACATCGTATTCGTCCAGAATCACGACGAACTGCTCGCCAGTTTTACCCAAAACCCGCTCAATACACCTATCCAGCGTGTCGCTGTCTTTAATACCGCAGTTCGGGAATTCCTCCATGAGTTCCTCGCGAACTCTTTCCGTAAACAGCGGAACGATATCCTCGCTGTGATTGGAGTTCGAATAAAACCCGTTCACGTCGAGCTTAATGACGTTGAAGGCATTCAGATACGTATCAAAATCGGTGGTTTTGGCAATCTTGAGCTTTTCGAAAATCGGACGAGAGTTCGCCTTTTTGCCGTAGTAGGCTGCGATCATGTTGCCGGCCATCGACTTGCCAAAGCGACGCGGCCGTGCGACGCACACGAAGCGATCCTCCGTATTCAGCACCTGGTTCAGCTCGTTAAGGGTCATCGACTTGTCAACGTAAATCCTCGAATTGACCGCCATTCTCAACAAAGCTTCGCTCGGATTGACATAGATCCCCATGGTGTACCTCCGTGTGCATCACATACCGGTTTTTTCCGGCAACACGATGTATCATAGCACAGGTATTGTGTGATGGCGAGGAAATGGCGTACACGGATAGCAAAGACTGCGCGGTTCAATTGCTGCAGCCGCACCAATATATCTATTGGCAGTCTTCTGGTATTGCTTCTTTTGCCTTACGCTCAAGACTATTGAGATATGAAACAACTTGTTTCATTTTTCTGAGCAGCGTTCTTTTGATATAATACGCAATCGGAAAAACAAAACCACCACAACCAAATATAACGCAAACTGTTTGATAAGCATTTATTTCATAAGTAATACCAGCATTCTGCATGGCATCAACAATATTGATAGTTACAAATAATATCAACATCAAGCCGCAAATAATATCGCATACACGGCTTGTAAATATTGACTCGCGTATCACTATTTCCGATGAGTAATCTTTGTGAATAATATAACGCAAATCAACAAGCTCAAGAACAAATATTATGACGCCAAGCAATGCTATCTGCAGCAACAGTATTAATGTCAGAAACCAAAAGATGATACTGAGTGCAGCCAACAGGCGTGAATATCTATTTCTTTCAGTGACTGTTCGATATGCGATGTATGTCTTTGTCAGTGATCCAAGCGAGAGAGCCAGAATGGCAGCTCCAGCCCATATATAAGCCAATGCATAAAAAGCCACCCCAAGTAAGCCATCGGAATTTCCCATAGCCGGCATAGTTTCAGTATAATATTGAATCGAATAATGGATGCAGTAGATACTGAACAGACCATACATACAGCTCAGAATGATTGTAATGATTTTCTTTTTGTTCATTTTCTGCATTCCTGTTTCTCTTTCACGATTTAACGCACCCTCACTGAAAAGCAATTCCCGCAGTATTGAATTCTATCATCTGGCAGCCTAAACACCATCATTTGCGTTGCCAATCATCTGCATAAATAACAGCATACCTATCTGTTTGGCAAATAAAAGCGGCAGCGCCGCCCGGCGTATTTGCGTTCGTCGGTCTGCCTCATTTCTCCGTCAGCAGCATGCCGCCGTCGGTCGCTGGCTTTAGTGCGCATCCGCCAGATCCGCCTGGCATCTCAAAACTTTGACGGCGCATCTCAAAAAGCACGCAAATAGCCGGGCGCACAAAAGCGGCGTATTGGGCGAAGCCAAATAGCCGCGCAGCCGCGCGTATGAAAAAGCGCGGCACACAAAATAAATATTAATATAACTATTCGGCACTTAAATCATCGGCATTGCGCGGTGCAATTTTGTAATTGCCAAAATCATAAACCAGCACACCGACGACGTGTTTATATATCGTTCCGGGATCAGGCACCGGCTGAATACTCCAGACAAAATCATCCAGATATATTTCGCCGGCATTTGTATCGACAATCCGGTACATGCCATAAGCGGCGTTCGAATCGTGTTCCTTCACGACCGACGGCTGCAGCGTCACAAGCATCCCCATATAATTATCGGCATCCGGACTGCCTGTCGTAACTGCAGCGGCATTGACCAGAACGGGCTGTATGGGTTTCTGATCGTGCGCGGTCACATGCACCTGCGCCCGCATGAGGACCGGCATCCCGGAACTGCGGCCGGGAAATGCCTGCACTTCCACGTCGTCATTCACCTGAACAGAATCCGCAGATATGACATATATACCGGTCTTCATACTATCCGGACTATCGGGCATCTGCATGAAAAAGCCCTTCGAAGTCACGGCAGTCACGCGGCCTGTCACGAGCATTTCTTGCTGCGCACGGCAAGCGGCATCGCGATTCGTGCAGGTCTGCGAAATCCAGTCGTTGGCCTGCACAATTGTCGTCCGGTTCGCGACCGGACACCGCATCAGCCCCGGATTCGGAACGTCCGGACAGGGATCGCAGGCGTCCCCCTTGCCATCGTTGTCCGTATCCTTCTGATCGAGATTCGGCGCCCTCAGGCAGTTATCGATCGTATTTTCAATGCCATCGTTGTCATAATCGTTGCGAATCACGACCGGGCATGACGCATTGTTGTCGGAACAGAGCGGCATTTCATCGCAGATGTCGCCGATGCCATCCTGATCGGCATCCGCCTGCTTTCCGTTATCCATGGGACGTATCGGATTGAACATTTTGGGGCAATTATCGGCATCGTCCGGAATGCCGTCGCCATCGCTGTCATTATCCGTCGTACCGGCATAAATGCTGGAAAACAGATCCTGCGTATCTTCCGGGCGCGTTCTTTCGGGCGTACAGGAGGGTTCAGATTCGGGCGTACCGCAAAAGAACAAATCGTATTTGGCGTGTTTCGCGGCTTCTGCAAAGGTCACATCCGTTCCGGTTTTGGCCAGATCTATTCGCCTCGGTTCGCCGCAAACATCAATATCCTCGCCGGAATCCAGCAAATCCGCCTGTCCGTAAATCAGTTCCCCGTTCATCATCACCAGGAGAACATCTTTATTTTCTGCTTCGATAACCGCGCGATATGAAGTTTTTTGCGGCGTTTTTTTAAAAATCACGATATCCGCGAGGAGTCCTTCCTTTATTGCCCCGAGAGCATGTTCGAGGCCGAAGGCCAGAGCATTGTTCCAGGTTGGCATGCGCCAAAGCTGGTAATCGCTGAAATAATGGTTGTAATACTTCCGGTTCACGCTGTCTGCGCAGGCGAGTTCGCGAAACATGGTCGCAGAACCGGAATAGATCCAGTCGGTACCGAAGCCGATGGTGATGCCCATTCTGTCGAAGACGGGAACCATGGTTGTATCGCCGTAGAGCGAAATATTGGATCGCGGGGACCAGATGAGTTTGACATTATTTTTGGCCATTTTGGATATAATTTCGGGCGTTGCTGCGACGCCGTGAATCATGGCCAGATTTTCTCTAAAGATATCGTAGGGCCCGTTTCCGCCCAGGCACTGCAGTTCATTGAGTGCGCCGCTGCTGATGCCTTCGCCGAGATGGGGACCGAACGGGCAGCCGTCGTCCGAATTGATGACCGTTTCGTGATAATTATAATTGCAGGAATCCGATTGAATGGTGCCATCGACATCTCCAAGGGGAAATGTCTGATATATACTTTTTACGCCTTCGATGGTTTCTTCATCGATATTTCGGGCAAGTCCCTTTACCTGACCAGAACCAAAGATGGAGGTCGTTCCCGACATCAGCGCGCGGATTTCGACAGTTTCGTTATGATGTGTTCTGGGCCCCTGAATTTTATGGTGATCATGGACGCCCTTGCGCCACTCATTTCGATGTGCGTAGCGTTCTGTTCCCCATTCGGCGGGTCTGGCATTGGAATACGTCAGATGCTCATGTCCATTGATGAAAGCCGGACTCAGTACTGCATTTGGACAAGTTATGACGGTTGCGCCTTCGAGATTCGGAGTGCAGCCGACGTAAGTGATTCTGCCATTTTCCACGACGACGCTTCCGCCTTCATAGATGCGATCGAGGGCCAGAATATCACCGCGAAGGACGATTTTTTCTCCGGTTCCTGATTTTTCACAATACGAATCGGACTGTTTTTCGAGTTTTCCGCAGGCGACCGGCGGCAAAACCTGACAGACGCCATCCACGCAGGTTTCGTTGTCTGCGCAGTCTATCTGGGGATAACAGGAAGGCGTCTGATGATTTTCGGAATTATTTTGAGAAACAGGAGCCTGAACATGTTCTTTTTGGGCACCCGCACATCCGTACAAGCAGCAGATGGCCACAATTCCAGCGAAAAACCTGTACGAAGTACGTCTCAATGCAATCGAATTCACCATTTCAGACTCCTTCAGGATCCGGATTATGACCGTTCCGATATGTCCCCCTAAGCGGAACTATAAACTGGCTTTGTATAAAATATCAATCATACTTTCGATATGTTTTTGAGCAGTAAATCTCGCTAAAGCGAGTTTTCGGTTAGCATTTCCCATTTTCATGCGCAGTTCGGGATTCTGAGCGATATCCTCCAGAGCTTCAAAAAGCTGTTCGGTACTGCGGGGTTCGACGTAACGCACGCCGGTATCATCCGAAAAAATCTCGGGAATGCCGCCGACCCTTGTTGTAATTACGGGAAGAGATTCAAACATGGCTTCGAGCAGACACAGCGGCTGACCTTCATATTCAGAAGGCAGAACGAATATATCTGCATTCTGGTATGCGATATGTTTCTCCTCGCCTTCGACGACACCATGAACTTTAACATTATCCAGTTCATAATCCTGAATAAAAGCATCCAGTTCTACATCCTGTCCGGGAATTTTGGCGCCAACGAATATGAATTGCCAGGATTTTCCTGCTTTTTTGGCCATGACAGCCGTTTTAAGGAGTACCGAAAAACCTTTTGCCGTCAAGAAGTTGCTTAAAAAGAGCACTCTGAACTGATCCGCTTCGAAAGTTCTTTCGGAGGTCAAATCGACAAAGGACTGATCGATTCCGTTATCGACGGCAAAGATATGTTCATCGTCCACGAGCCCTTTGAACATTTCGCGCAGGGACTCACTGAGTACGACAGCAGCTTTCAGATGCCGGATGAGTTTTTTCTCGAGCGCGCGCACGGGGAGAGGGAGTTGTTCGAGGGCATTGCGAAAACCGGAGCCGTGGACATGTGCGACGCAAGGTTTTCTGAACCCCATTGCGGTCATCATAAAAAAGAGATCGCGAATCAGTGCAGATTTTCCGTGTCCGAGCTGCAAATAGACGACGAGATCCCTGTCCCTGATACACAGCGCAATCAGCCTGCCTTCAAGGCAGGCAAGCTGACATATTCTTTTAAAAGCAGAATATCCCTGAATGGGTTCAGCCAAATCGAGTTCCCTGAATTCGATTCCGGCCTTTCTGAGTCCTGTTCTCAACAAATCTGCCGCCAGGCTCTGACCACAGACAGGCGGCGGAAAAGAAGCGATAAACGCGATATGCGGCATTTATTCAGCCTTTACTGTTAATCCTTGAAAGGAAGCTGCGTCCCGCCTTAAAAGTGAGACTGCGCCTTGATTTAACGAAAATTTCGACACCGGTTTGAGGATTCCTGCTCAGTCTGGCTTTGGAAACCTTTACGGAAAACGTTCCCAATCCACGCAAAATGACCTTATCACCGGCAGCCAGATTTACGATCATATTATTAATAAAAGACTCGACAACCAATCGTGCATGTTTTGGTGGAAGGTTGAACTGTTTGGAAAACTTAACAATAATCTCAGATTTTGTCATTTTTCATCTCCTGTTAATTGCATTTCACGGGCAGCTTCATTGAATCTGTCATAGTGAAGCGCCAGGGAAATACATTGCTTAGCTTCATCTGATGCATTATTTGCAATTGCATCCTTTGCCTTTAAAACCAACTCATCAGCCATATTGATATTCACTGAATTTTTAAGACGATAATCCTCCTGCCATGCTTTATAGGAATTCAGGCTCATTCCCCCGATACAATTCGCCATACGGGAGACTTCCTGATAGATTGCTTTTTTAACAGGGTGCTGGAGCAACTGATAGGCTTCATTAAAAATCTGATAGGCTTCATCAAGTTTTTCAGCGAACTCACTGCTAAAAGCATCCGACTGGGAATCCGGGTGAAGAGAACGAACAGCAATATTATAAATACGCCGCAATTCCTTTCTATCTACATCCGGACGAACATTAAAAAGCTGATATACATTTCCGCGTTCTGCCAGCTCAAAAAACCTTGCGACTTCCTGTTCTGCCTGTTCTTGGGGGCACGATGCCAGGTTTTCGAAAGGTATGCGAGCAGACGGGCGTTCATTCACTTTGTTTATGCCGCTGCCCTGTGTCGCGTTGGGAGCAGGGGCGTTTCCTGACTTTGACTGAGCCAGGAAAAATGCTCTCAGAGGTGCGATCAAATCCTGTGTAATGGGCACATCCAGGACCAGCCCAGGTCTTTGTCCATACCCGAGTTCAACGGCTTCGCGCTTGCCCATCAATCGCTCAACAGTCCCATTAAGTTCAATTTGCTGTTCTGTTTCACGAATCTCAAGCTTCACGACAACAGGACTCCCCTTCGGGTAGCCTTCAAATGACTCCACAAAGAGTTTCTGCTCAGACAGCTGAGATCGATAAACATCCAGAGCTTGCTGGCGCGTCTGAAAAGTGCGCTTGAATGAGAGCATATCCACATCCTTATAACAACAGGGATCGATACGAGTTATGAGCTCTAGCATAAAAAAAAACCGCCTGCAACCTTATGTTCACAGACGGTTATTCGCGTTCTCAGACGTTTTTCACGTTTAGAGACGATTTTTTCAATCACATCAACGTTATGGCTTGTACAACTTCTCCAGGATGTCACTGAATCGTTTCTCGACTTCCCGACGCTTAATCTTAAGAGCCGGCGTCAACAAACCGTTATCGATGGTAAACTCGTCCAGGACGACGGCAAATTTCTGCGGACGCTCATATCCCCTGAACTCTGCGCACATCGCCTGCAGTTCCTTGCTTACTTTTTCCCGTAGTTCCTTGTTGTCAGCGAGCTGCCGATCAGAGACATTTTCCAGATGATGATCAGCCCGGAATTTATCGACAAAAGCCTTCGTCGGATTCAGGAGAACGACATTGTAGGGTTTTCCGGCCCCAAACACGACGGAAAGATTGAACATCGTCGAGTTATTGATCTTTTCTTCGAGGGCAGTGGGGACGACATACTTGCCATTTTCGAGCTTATACTGTTCCTTTACGCGTCCGGTAATCCAGAGACATCCGAACTCATCGAGATATCCCATGTCGCCGGTGTGCAATCTTCCTTCAGAATCGATCACTTCCTGCGTTGTTTCAGGTGCATTGTAGTATTCCTTCATAATACTGGCACTCGAAACGACGATTTCTCCGCAACGCTCATCGCTCTTATCCAAAGCATCATTATCGTGAAGAATCTCAATTTTAACGCCGGGCAATGGCCTTCCAACAGAGCCTATCTGCTGGACTTCTGGATTATTCACGCACACGATCGGCGAATGTTCGGTCATGCCGTATCCTTCATAAACGCGGACTCCGAAATTCTGAAAAAAGGAGGCCACTTCCTGCGAAAGCGATGCACCGCCGCTGATGCTGAAACGCAGGGAATTGCCGAAGGCTGCACGAATTTTTGATGCGACGACCTTATCGAGAACTTTTTGCTGAGCGCGCCCGAATAATGACAATTTTCCTTCTTTTCCACGCTGTACAATCGTCTTGGTATGCTCAAAAAGGATTCTGGCCGCCGGCTTTTCTTCCATTTTCAGGTGTATGGTATCGTAGATCGTATTGAAGATCTTGGGAACCGAAACGAGAATCGTCGGATTCACCTCGAGCAGATTCTGAGCGATGGTACGATTGGACTCCACCAGACCGATCGCAGCACCGATACTTGGGAAAATATGAAGTTCGACGGTTTTTCCGAATGCATGAGCCCAAGGCAAAAAGGCCATGGTTCTATCATTGCAGGAAAGGGGAAAACGCGCCACTGTAGCCTTGACATTTTCGACCACTGCGCGATGCGTCAGGACTACGCCTCGCGGCATACCGGTCGTTCCACTCGTATAAACGATATCCGAAACATCATCACCGGTAATCGCAGGATCGAGTTCGGTCTGCACTTCTTCAGCCTCAGTAATTTCCATCAGGGAACGTTCTTTCTGAGGACGAATAATAAAAAATTTTTCCAAAAAATTGAGTTCCAGTCCCTCGAGTTTTTCCCGGATAGAATCATTGCCAACGACAGCAATGCGAGGTTTTGAATCGTTAAAGATCCACTCCCAGTCCTGGAGTTTCTGAACTTCGTACATCGGTACGAGCACACAACCAAGCCCATAGGCGGCGTATGCCGTCATGGCAAACTCGATGGAGTTGTTCGCGATCACCGCGATTCTGTCACCTTTTTGAAGGCCACAGGATTTCAGGCATGTTCGGAACTTTCTTACCAAAGTACCAAATTCCGAATACGTCATCCAATGGTAGGCTCCATCTTTTTTGATCCCCCAAAGGGGGCGATCACCGTGCGCCTTTACAGCATCGCGCATCAGCTCTGAAAGTGTTGAAAACTTCAACTTTTCAGCATCATACAATCGTTCCATGATATTCCTTATCATAATATGAAAAAGACGTCAGAGCAATCTCTGACGCCATTCGTAACGATACCAATATTATTTATCAGCCCAGTGAATCCAGTTTCACTTTTGCTTCATGAATAATATCAATATCCCCAAACTCATCTATCAATCCGCTCAGCATATTTCTGGCATCATCAAGCAAAGACAAGGAAGCATAAAAATTAACTTCCTGCAAAGTCTCCTGAACACGCTGAAGCTCAGATTCCGGTATTTGATTGACGACGGGTAAACTCGTCGATACCGGTACCATATTCACTGGTGTTGGTATCACCCCTGTATCCACATCGGAATCCGCACGAAAGACGACGCGCTGAGGAACTGCCTTTTGCATGACAGGCGTCAATTGTTCAATGCTGTCATTATAGTTGGCAATATTCTGCCGTGCAGCTTCTTCCGAATCGAACTGTTCTGCGGTGTATGGATTTATTTGAGCATTGGAACGCCTCATCCAGGCTGGTACTTCGACATGCTCCGGTTCTTCGTTGGTCGAAACCACGTTCGACGGCAAAGGCGTTTTATCCGTCAGCGGATCCAGTGCATGGGGCTTTTTCTCTAAAGGTTGTCCATTCCCTACGAGCGAATCAAAAACATCATCCAGTTCTTCATTGGAGACGGACGCTGCAAATGAAGCCGTTTCCTGCGTCTGCCCTGATGTGATATGCAGTCCTGCATTATGGCCGCCAGCCATCGGTGCATATGGATTAATCACCTTGTTATTTCCTGCAGGCAAACGTCCCATTCCCTCGACTGGAGCTGCCGGTCTGCCTTGTATCGGAGCAACGGTCTGAGCATATCTGGGAGGCGGAAGAGGAGGTCTGGCTCCTCCTGGTTTCGGAATTGGCGGAGGCAGAGGTCTTCCTGTCGGAGCTGCTGGCGGTACCGGCGGTACTTGCCTTGTATTTGGTCCCCTCGGAACAGCCGCTGCAGAAACGCGGGATTGCGAAACCGGTGCCATGGAATTCGGAACACTCATCCCATAATCCGCTGGATTCAAACCGAAAGCCAGCAACAGATTGACATTCTCCCATGCATGCGGGGTAAATCTTTCTGCTTTCAAAACATGGCGAACAGCCTCATCGGCATCACTATCAAAAACGACCCGCGCTATTTTGCGCTCTATCTGAGCCAGGGAATTATTGTCTCCCTGATTTTCAAATATCTGTGACAAAAGCTGAAGCGCAGGAAGATATTGCTCATTGCAGTCAAGAATCTGAAAGCAAAGCCTCTTGGCTTCATCAAACCATCCCTGCCGGTATGCTTCCATGGTTTTTGAGAACAGTGCTACGCACTGACGTTCAGAATTCGAAATCTCATTATAGTTGTAGGCATTTCCGGCATTGCTGTTCACATTTCCGCCGCCGGCCGGCATGAGTACATTTAGAGCACTATCCGACAACAATGGCGGCTCATCTCCCGTTCTTGACAAAATCTCAGGATCATTCGGGGCTAATTTTTGTGCACGGAGCCAAACATCCTCGATGAGATCTTCGCGCCCGCCTTCCTCTTCGTACTGGTGGGCGAGAGCTTTGAGCTCACGAACTGCATCATTGATGCGATTCAAACGAATATAACAGCTGATAAGGCACTCTCTGATCTCCGGCGTACGCTCATTGTTATTGAGCCCCGACAAAACCATCACTGCTTCGTCATAGCGTTCCATCCGGACAAATATCTGTGCCAGTTCCCGAAGTACGTCTGTATCCTTTGGCTGAAATTTCAAATATTCCCTGGCTGTCTGTATATAATCACCGTAGCGTTCCTTACTCAGCAATTGTGCCAATCCGAGCGTATACTGACGTCGCGCTCCTTCCTGATCACCGTCTTCCAGAAGCAAATTGGCGTAGCGAATCCTCGTTTGAACGTTTTCACCATCCACGCGCACCATAGACTGGAGAATCCGCATATAGGCACGTCGATTTTCCTTTACATCACACCGCTCCAGACAACGTTCAAGCTGCCCAACAGCCTCATGGGGAAGCCCCAGAGCACTGTACAGCTCCGCCATACTCATGGCAATTTCATCATCCTGAGAATACTTCTGAGCCTGCTTTAATACTGCCAGAGATTTCTGATAAGCCCCCTGCTCGCGGTATGCGACCGAAAGCTTGACATACGTCCTGGCGGCTTCATCCGGTTTCTTCGCTCGCTCGTAGCATGTTGCAAGCCGCAAAAGCACTCGATCATCCCCACGATCAGATTCGGCAATCTTCAAATACTCACGTATGGCTTTGTCGTATTGTTCTTTATCTTCAAATTTCTGTGCAGCAGCCAGAATCTTTTCTTTATCCAGTGACACGGTTCTCGTCCTATGAAAACGCTTCAGTTATCGAATGTCGGAAGCTCGCACATCCGGCAATCCAACAACAGAAAAAATAGCGAGAATTACTATACGGAAAGCGATAATACGTCAAGTAGCTCATGCATTTCTGCATTCAGTCCGAAGGCATTGAATCGCTTCGGAATAATCCGGCTGAGAAAAAATTCCGGATCCGGAAACAAAAATATTCGCCCCCGCTGCAGCCGCACGCCGGATCGTGTCCGACTTGATTCCACCGTCCACTTCGATGGGAAGATCCGGATATTTTTCGCGCAGCGACGCTATCTTTGACGTACACGAATCGATATATGCCTGACCGCCAAATCCGGGATTCACCGTCATGACAAGTACAAAGTCCACAAGTTCCATGACATATTCCAAACAATGTATGGACGTGTGCGGATTGAGTGCCACCCCTGCACGACACCCCAATGCATGGATATTCTGCAGCGTACGGTGAAGATGCGTACATGCCTCTGCCTGTACAGTCAGCGTGTCTGCTCCGGCTTTGGCGAATGCCGGAAGCATACTGTCCGGCTCGACGATCATCAGATGGACGTCGATCGGCAATGCAGTAATCGCACGAAGGCTCTTCAAAACCGGGATGCCCACCGAAATATTCGGAACAAACCGCCCATCCATCACATCAAAGTGAAGCCAGTCTGCGCCGCCCTCTTCAAGCGCTTTCACTTCCTGCCCCAGCCGGGCAAAATCTGCAGACAACAAACTCGGTGCAATGAGGACATTATTTCGTTCTGGTAAAGTAATCATTTCAATTCCCAATTCTGTTCAAACGGAATCCATTTCCGGCAGCATCCGCGATGCCGGCCCCCTGCTATAACGCATTTCAAGGCAACAAAACAACCGGTGCATTGCAAAACAGACATCCCATTCATTCCAGGAATGTCCATATCTTCCCCCACGACTCACAAAGTCGTTCAAATGACCATGCGGCATTGGCGGGACTCGTCGAAGGCAGTGATATGACCGATATGGATTCATCCATTTTATTATACCTGTAAAAGTACTTCTCGGCCGTACGACCATTCAGAAAAATGCATCTGACCTGAGAATGTTCGAGGATGACCGACAGATCATTCGCAATCACATGACTGATACTGCTGTCAGAGGAACCCACAATTTCACACGAAGCGATCACATCCCATAAGGCGAGATGGCTGCTGAGTATGAGCTGCTTTTTCTCAGGGATTGTCTGCGGCAGGGGTTGCCCGGCCAAAACGGAAATCACACGCCAGAACCGGTTCTGTGCATGGCCATAGAAAAAGCCCTGTTCCCTCGATTTTACGGAAGGAAAACTGCCAAGAATCAATGCCTTTGAGCCGGCATCAAACAGAGGGGGAATGGGATGCTGAATTCGCTCCATAATTCAATCCGAAAAGCGCTTCTAAAAAGGATCTTTCATCGTTTTGTGCAGGGGGCAGCGCCCCCTGCGCCGCTATTTGCTGCGCAAATACGCGTCTACCCCCTTTGCGGGGGATTCCAAGACGATATGCCCCCGCAACGCCCCCAATCCAAACAACCCGCCTCAGTTCGCAAAGGGCCATTCACTTCGTCTCCCGCGCCTGTCGGCGCTCCGGCTAGTGACTGGCCATTGCTCACTGGGCTCTGCGACTCGCACCGTTCACCGGACG
>JAFRYG010000082.1 GCA_017441205.1 Pseudomonadota bacterium | reverse complement strand
TGGTAATCAAACACGATATAGTATAACGAAATCAATCATGGTATAATTTAGATACGCAAAGGCGGAATGTCATTCCAAACGTTCAGGAAATGATATCGTTCGAGGTTATATGTGCAAAAAATTATTCAATTATATATTGTTGATTTGCGGATTGCTGGCTGCGACAGGGTGTTCCAGGAAGGAACCGGCCCAAAACAAGGCAGACGCCCCCGATACCGCACCGCAGGCGGTTCAGGCTGCACCAGTTGTCGACAAAACCGGGACGTCGATAAACCCATTACCGGCACCTAAAGTCGTCAGGTCGGAGGCATGTCCGGCAGGCGCCTTTAAAACAAAAGACGGTGTATGTTCGTGTTATTACGGAGCAGCCCAAAGCAAAGAAAAGGGCAGACATGATTTCGGTGAGCTGCGTTCGGACGACAGCGACGTATTGGGGGCAGCATTCCAATGTGCAGATATTGACTGCGGCACGGGTAGTTCATCATACGCCATTTGTGCAAATATACGATGATGTATGACAGTCGACGGCCGCTGGTACCCGGGACTTGCCATCCCCAAATATGATCAACAGAAGTATTATGTGCCCGGCGGCATGGATACGACGCTCGAAACCGTGGCCATATTCGGCGACTGCGTACTCGACAGAACCGACGGAATCCCGCTGTTCAGTGAGAACACGGACGCGCGCGACAATTATGCCTGCGACCGGCAAATATGTCCGTGCGGCACAACCTCATGCAGCAACGGCGATCTGTGCAAAGACGGCAAATGTACCATGGATATGCAGAAACCGATTGTACTCAACGATTCCAATTCCATTTATGAATATTTCTATTCGGATTACACCACTGCAGGCGGAGGATGCTGGGGGAAAGTGCCCGATATCTATCATCAGTTGTTCAATACATGCGAAGAGACCGTTGATGACTATTGTACATTCGACATTCCCGATGAAGACAGGGAATATGGTGCCGATTTCGGGTTGAGATCCTATGATGCTGAAGCATGCAAAGGCGGTAAACGCTACTGCCACGGTCGGGGGAATTTCCCGATGACAGCGCCGAAAGATGCTGCCGGCTATGTTTGTAAAACGATTTATGAAATGCCCGGTTATAAATCAAAAGACCCGCTCAAAGCCTGGATTTGCGATAAAGAAGATGGTTGTATATGCGGTGGTAAATCCTGCGCGATTGGCGGCGCATGCATCGACGAAAAATGCTATTGCGGAACAGAGATCCTTCCGGATCATTATAAGTGCGAGGATTATTGCGAAGATGATAAATGCGCGCACAAAAAATATGGCATACAGTGTCATGACGAATCTTGCGCCTGCGGCCAGGATACATGCAACAAAGGCGATTTCTGCCGCAACGGACAGTGTTTTTGCGATGCAATCCCATCACCGCGCAATGGCTATATCTGCGAAAACCAGATCGAACTCACCAATTATTACACCACCCGGGAAAACATCTCCGATATCAAACGACATTATCTCATGTGCACCCAAGAAGATGGATGCAAATGCGGCGATAATACCTGTATGAGCGGTATGTATTGTATCATCGGAAACTGTTATTGTGGAGCATCACAGACCAACACGCTCGGTAAAGGATTAAAGTGTATTGATAAATATCCTAAATGTGTGGATGACACCTGTAACTGCTATGGTCATCAAATTCATAAGGGAGAAATGTGTTCGCCCTTACAATGTGGTTATTACGGGACTCTGGATGCAGATGGATGCAAATGCGGCGGCGTGCCAATGAATGAAGAATTGTACAGCTGCGAACTCGGAAAAGAAAGCAAACCGGTCGCCATCTGTAAAAAAGGAGATGGATGCAAATGCGGCGAAACCCAATGCCGGCAGGGAATGGCCTGTTATCAGAATCAATGCGTCGATTTTCTCATGCTAAAACCAGAAGCGGATAACTATATATTCAATCCCCAAACCGGTTTACCTGTCTGCTCTTCTACCGAAGGATGTGCATGCGGCAAAATAACATGTGAAAAAGGCAAACACTGCCTGAATGGCGTGTGCTTCAAAGATCCGTTTACCAAAAAATTCGACGACAAAGTATACTATTATCGCATTATCAATGCGGACATTTCATACGACGACGTTGCCAGCTTTAGACCTGTTAATCTTTTATTGGAAAACGAAAAACAAAAACTCTGTGAATACGAGAAAAAACTCGTAAAATATTATAAAGACGTTGGCTATACCGATGAAATTTATTTTAAGAAATACAAAGATGACAGCTTTGACAATCATCTTTGCGCCGACCCCAAATACAAAGATATCACGATTGGTGAGTTTTTAAAGAACTGCGGCACAGGTCCGATACCGGCAGATGTCGCTGTAAAATATTGTTACCTCGGCATTGAATACGATATCGGCGAAGAGATAACGGACATTTCCATCAGCTACAGCGGATGGGAAGACGAAGGTTTTAAGTTCAATTCCAGTTCCGCCGAATAGATATCCCATGCATTAAGGAAGGTTTGAACAATTGGTCCCTTTCCCCAATGGGGCAAGGGGGAGTAGTTCTATACAACACAGTTTGGTTGCACCAGACAATTATTCAGAGATTCCTTAAGCCGTCATTCTTTGTAAATTCTCTGATAGTTGCCGGATTAACGGTAGTTTTTTAGGCACTCGCTGTTTGCTGCCCGCAAATGCGCTGCGGCCTTTTTTTGTGCTGTCACTCAGATTCCAGCGTCATTCTGTTTTGCGTTTAAAATTTATCGTTTTTCGATAATTATTTATTGACGTTCAAAAATTCAATATCTATAAAGCGTCCAACGGAACACCGATGAACGGTGTTACAGACAACCTCACATTCGACCAATAGGAGGGAAATATGGACACTTCAATGACCAAACAAACAGATGCGCAACAGGGAACCAATCCAATCCCGGCAATGGATGCGAAACAGAGACTGAACCTCATCCCGCTCTGGGCAACCATCGTCAGCTATATCGTTGGTTTTTTATGGACGACCTGTATGGTTGCCAAATACGACTGGATGCCGGACCACGGGATGATCACGCTGTTTACAGTCATTTTCTTTTTCTGGGCTGAAATGGCGATGAAAAGCATCCCGCGTCCGGGAAAGGAAAGCTGGTTCTGGATGGCGTGTGCCATCGCCATCGCCATAGGCATGGATATACCGCATGGGACGTATGTGGATACCTATGGCGATGTATGGCCGGTCAGCCCCATGATGATTGGCTGGAATTATTTAGTTCTTCATGGCATCGCGATTTACTGGATTCTGTGCCGCAGCGGCAGACTCATCGATAATAAAACGGGCTCGATGTTTATCCTGGATGTCATCACAGGCGTACTGATTGCGCCGCTGCGCGGAATCCCCAACCGCATTCGACGCATCGTCTACGGATTTAAAGACCCAAAGGCATCCTCCCTGAACCTGCGCAATGTCACCATTACGCTGTTTTCCATCCTCTTCGCCTTGCCCGTACTTGCCTTTGTCATACATCTTCTTGGAAGAGCCGATAATACATTCGGCAATCTCATCAACGACATTCTGTCTGGCTTTGAATTAGATACAGAAACGCTCATTCGGTTCGTTCATGGCGTCTTCGTCAGCGGCGTCGTTTTCAGCCTGATGTCGAGCTGTGTTATCTGGGAAAAACCTGTTTTTTCGGGAGAAAAGATTCGAAATACTCTGGAATCGTTCCGCATTCTTCCCATCGCGAGCGGAGTTATCATCTATGGCATCTTTATATCGGTTTATCTTCTGTTTTTTGGTGTTCAGGGTTCGCATCTGATCGGGGCATTCCATGCAGAAATCCCCGGTGAGCTGACGGCAGCAGAGTACGCGAGAAGCGGATTTTTTGAGCTTTGCATCGTATCGGCCATCAACTTTGGTCTGATTGCGGCGAATTCAGTACTGAGCAAAGTTCAAATGCATAAGAGCGGCGTACTTCGCACCATGACGATGATACTGCTCATCGAAAACATCCTTCTGGCAATCACAGCAGCGAGCAAACTCATTCTATACATCGAGCGATTTGGCTTCACCACGAACAGACTGTTGGGTTTCTGGGCTGTTCTCGTACTCACATGCGGTTGTATTCTCTCGATTATCGCGATTTATGATAACAAATCCCATTTCAGCAAATGGATTTGGTTTTCTGTCGCGACGTTTGTTCCGCTCTGTTATTTCTAAAAAACAATGATCCCTCTGCGTAACAATTCAGCCATGGGGTGTTTTTTGTTTATTTAACAAACGGATTTGTTCGCAACTAACGTTGCTCACTTTTAGAAGTTAGATGTCTAATGTTAGTCGTTAGAATTCATGCCCTCATGGAATAGCTCACCCCTTGGGAGTTGTTTTAAAAATCTAACAACTAACCTCTGATCACTAACCACTCAAAATGCGAAGGCCGTTAGGCCTGAGCAAATCCGTTTGTAAAACAAAAACAAATCAGGGCTGAACTGTTACCCCTCTGCAAATGAAAACGATTGCAGAATCCCCAAAAGTGTCGGATATAAAACAGGCTGTCTCGCGGATGGCCTGTTTTTTGGACATAGATAATGAGAGCCCTGAAAGGGCGATCAGAGTACTGCCTGGAGTGAGCCCGAAGGGGGCAGCCCCAGGTCAGGCAATTCCCCAAATCAGCACTCTGAAAGGGTGCAAGGAATACAGTCTCATTATCAGTGACCATAACATGACCATCCCAATGATATGGATCAAAGTATGAAAAAAATCGTCACCGCCAAACAAAGCATCCTGATCAGCCGGGTGCTGGTATATTTCTTTACGCTGCTGTTAATTGTACTGGATATCACCGGCTGGTGGATCGGCATGCGGCTTGAGGGGTCCGCAATCCTGCGTCACACGATGTCATTCGAAGACTGCCTCTGCTTCATCATCTGTCTCTATACATGCAGTTTTCCGGCGTATTACGTGCTGTACAGCCTCCATCATCTTCTCGTGAATATTGCATCGGGCAAAGTCTTCATCCCTGAAAACGTCCGATACCTCAGGCGGAGCAGCTGGTGTCTATTCATCGCGGCAGCGATCTGCCTCATCGGCGTGATCTGGCTCCGGGTACTGCTCACCATTGTTGCGTCTGCTGGTTTCGTGGGGCTCATCGTGAGGGTCGTCAAAAACATCTTTGAACAGGCAATCGCAATGAAAGAAGAACTCGATTTGACGGTATAGGTGCAGCGTATGGCGATCATCGTAAATCTGGATGTTATGATGGCAAAGCGAAAGATCGGCGCAGGCGATCTGGCCGAAAAAATCGGCATTACTCCGGCAAACCTGTCGATCTTAAAGAATCAAAAGGCAAAAGCGATTCGATTTTCGACATTAAACAAGATCTGTAAAATACTGGAATGTCAGCCCGGAGATATTCTTGAATTCGTCCCGCGCGATGACGATGATGATAGTATGGATGAATGATATCATTCCAGAATAAGTGTGATCAGATTCATATATATGACCACAGCGGCGTTTCGCGGCGGCCCCAAATACAGCAACGCCCGCGTATTGACCTCACCTACCCCCCAGCCGCTTCGCGGCTGTCCCCCCTCCCTCTCCAGATTGGCGAGGGAAGGGGGAGGTCAATAGCGAGCGTCGGTAGGTGCGTGTCGTGACGCGCACCTTGCGCAGGGCGTATCGGCCAAAGGCCGATAGCCCGCGCACCAATATATAAATATATATATTACGCATCCAGCAAATCGCCGCATTGTATATAGATGGCGAGCAGCACGGATTCAAGGGGCGAACCTGTGGATTTGCGAATCTTTCTGATATCGTCGCTGCATGCGATGACGACATGTTCAAAAGCCTGTTGCAATGCACATAATTGTCCCAGAAGAAGCCGCGTTGACAATGCAACATCATTAAACTATTCTTCCGGCGGGGACCGAATCGAAAAATCGATCACCCCATCCCAACTACTCGTTGCAATTCCAGGAATGATGCGACCACAGCAATGATTGAAAACACCATGAAAAATATAAACAGACATTATTTACAATACGAACATATACACCAAAATGGTAATCTGGATAGCCACTTAACCCGCATTCATCCCAAACACACATTCGCGGTGCTTCTTTCTTCCTTGATATTGATTATGGGATGCGGCGATGGCGATAAGGATAGTATTACGTGTAACGCGGAGGAAGTCGTTTCGGGCGAAAGCTGCATATGCGACAACACCAGCGGATATTATGGAGATGCCGGGAGCTGCACGAAATGCGAAGGCAGCAACAAGGTAATCAAAGAAAATCAATGCATCTGCGCCGATAATTATGAAGATGATGGAAACGGTGGATGCAAAGCAAAAGATACAAACAAATGCGGAGAAAATGAAATCGAAAGCGGCGGCAAATGCGTTTGCGACAACACCAACGGATATTATGGAGTTCCCGGGAGCTGTGTGAAATGCGAAGGCAGCAACAAGGTAATCAAAGAGAATCAATGCATCTGTGCCGATAATTATGAAGATGATGGAAACGGTGGATGCAAGGCAAAAAATACAAACAAATGCGGAGAAAATGAAATCGAAAGCGGCGGCAAATGCATCTGCAACGAGAGCAATAATTATTATGGAGAGCCTGGAAACTGCACGAAATGCGAAGGCAGCAACATGGTAATCAAAGAGAATCAATGCATCTGCGCCGATAATTATGAAGATGATGGAAACGGCGGATGCAAGGCAAAAAATACAAACAAATGCGGCGAAAATGAAATCGAAAGCGGCGGCAAATGCGTCTGCGACAACAGCAACAATTATTATGGAGATCCTGGGAGCTGCGCGAAATGCGAAGGCAGCAACAAGGTGATCAAAGAGAATCAATGCATCTGCGCCGATAATTATGAAGATGATGGAAACGGTG
>JAFRYG010000081.1 GCA_017441205.1 Pseudomonadota bacterium | reverse complement strand
TCCGCAGGTATCCGGGCATGCTTCGGCACACTTGCATACGCCCTTCTCATCACATGAAGTCAGGCAGGTCTCCGGACATTTGCACGAACCGTCTTCATTGCATCCATTAGTGCATTCTTCAGAACAGATGATTTTGCATGAACCGTCTTCGTTGCATCCATTAGTGCATTCTTCTGGGCATGTTTCCTTGCATGAGCCATCGTCATTGCATCCATTAGTGCATTCTTCTGGGCATGTTTCCTTGCATGAGCCATCGTCATTACATCCGTTTTTGCATTCTTCTGGGCATGTTTCCTTGCATGAGCCATCGTCATTGCATCCGTTTTTGCATTCTTCGGGACAGGTATCCCTGCATGAGCCGTCGTCATTGCATCCGTTTTTGCATTCTTCGGGACAGGTATCCCTGCATGAGCCGTCGTCATTGCATCCGTTTTTGCATTCTTCGGGACAGGTATCCCTGCATGAACCGTCGTCATTGCATCCGGTTTTGCATTCTTCGGGACAGCCATCCTTCGGACATTTTCCGTTGCTGTCGCAAGAGTCCGGGCATGCGTCCGGGCATGATTTTTTGCATTGTTCCAATTCGTCTGAACTGCAGTAGGTTTCGGTTTCACAATCGCATGATTGAACTTCAGGTCCGGCATTATCCCCCGAATTCGCATTCGAATCATCTGAACAACCGTATGCCAGAACAAGCGTCAGTGCCAAAATACTCACATTTAACTCTCGTATCATCTGAAACTCCTTTCAATTCACTGTGCAGCCATCGAATTTGTAAAATTCGATAACTGCATTCCCGGCTTTTGGGGAGGAACAAGCTCTCAATAACCATGAAATTTCATGGTTAATCCCGGTGTATTCTGAATAGTGCATATTCCCTAGCATTTGGGAAGGTTTTTAATCTTTATGGCATCATGGAAGGCTTCATTGTACATTTCTGTATAGTTATAGCAGTTGCCGCCGGATTTGACATTTTGGGGGCAATCACTCTTTTTGCTTTCTGTTGTGATTTTATATTTGTCAGTAAAATAATTGTATACATGATCCATCTTTATGAGGAAAGATGCCTGTGATGTCGTATTTACCCACTCTGATTTATTTACAAAGTCGTCAATATTCCACCGATTCAGTTTGTTGCCGCTCGATGCCGTGGCTTCGCCAAGATCGATTTCTGTTACGACACCATTTTTGTCGCGTTTTAGACCAATAATCATGGCAATATGGCCGTTGGCATATAGGTTTTTATCCTTATCGATATACTTGCCATGCCATAGTATATCTCCGGCCTTGGCATCATTCATAATAGCCTGGACGGTTTTTAAATCTCTGCTGTCCAGTTGTTTAAAATCGGAGTCTTCCAGTTTGTTCAGTTTTTCAAAAGCAGAATTCAAAACATTGTAGCTGTTGGAACTGGATTCTGACCAAAGGGCATTTTTGTTTTCTTTTTTGATCTGACTCAGCATGTGATTGACATGGGTCTGACAGCGGTAGTTGCGTTCTATTTTTCCTTTGACCGTGCATGAGCCTGTGCGGCCAAAGATTGTCGTTACCCAGTCACCCAGTCCCATGCGCCCGTTTCTCAATGCCCAGGTTACAAAGCCAGAACATTCCAAACCGGTGAATTTATACTTGTTATTGCGCCCGGGATTTTTTTCAAGATTAAAATCAGCAATGCTGGAATTGTATGTTCCCCATGGTTTGGCTGTATCTCTTATGCTTTGGTGGGTAAGCGAGGAATTATAATCATTTGGGGTCAAATTGAGCCCAAAGACAGCTGCTTCTGATGAATTGTTTTTATCAATTTCACCATCCTTTGCCCAAAATGCCCAGATATAATGTCCACGTCCGGTAACCACATTGTTTGTACCGCCCTGGGAATAGGGGATATCATAAGGGAACTGCAAAACCAAAAAACGTGCAGCGGCCACGACACTCGCGCGCGTCGCATAATAAGTATCTTTATACCTTATCATTTGGGGACGGATGAACTTCGTGTACATATCTGCATCAAAAATCGCCGTTGCTTCTTCATTAAAAGATGTCGAAGCGTAAGGATTGCTGTCATCGCCCAGATTGGCAACTTTTTCCTTATCGGTCTCTGTCGAAGCCGTATATTGGCAGAGTTTCATAAATCCACCGGGGGTGACAGTATTTCGATAGGTGAACATGCTGTCCAGTTTAACGAATGAATCCATCCCAAAATAGGGTTTCAGCTTCAAAGTGGCTTCAGCCGAATGATTTGAATCATCTGTGACCTTAACAACCATATTTTTCGGTTTTCTCGACAATCCGACGAACTGGACGGTTTCTGTTTTTTTATTTTTATCGATGACAATGCAATCGTTCAAAACCTGAGAATATTTATTCTGGGGTGTAACACAGAAAATGCCGGTAACCTTATCAGATGCAGCTGTTTCATTTATTGTCCAGGTCAGCGGGTTTGTACTCGTGCGAGTCGCAATCAGTTTATCGGATTTTGAACTCAACAATACATCCATCGAAGATTTATTCAAAAAGACATCGAGGACCTTGCATTCACCATTGGAACAAGCCTGTCCTGCAGGGCATGTCTTATCGGCGCACGGATCGAGCTTGACACAGATATTGTCTTTGCATTCTTCATTTTCGCTGCAGATCGTTTTGCCGCACATGCAAACTCCGGCGACACAGGTTTCACCGGTCAGACAGTTGTTGCAGGATTCAGCCGGGATATCTTTGCATGTTCCCTTATCACAAAACTGACCATCTTTGCATTCAGGTTCGCATTGAATGACGGGGACAATTGGCTGACACTCTCCCCCGATACAAACTGTGCCTTCGTCACATGTATTCTCACAAACCTTTTCGTCCTCACCGTCTCCAGGGGCTGGTTCTGTATTTTGTTCGCAAATCCCATTGAGGCAGAACTCATGATCTCCGCAAATCTTATCGCCGCATTTGCAGACGCCTTCGACACATTCTTCACCATCATCGCATGACGGATCGCAAACATTATCGTCCGGATTTTGCTTTGGTTTGCATTCTCCATTGACGCATTCCTCATCGTCATTACATGATGGATCGCAAACATTATCGTCCGGATTTTGCTTTGGTTTGCATTCTCCATTGACGCATTCCTCATCGTCATTACATGATGGATCGCAAACATTATCGTCCGAATTTTGCTTTGGTTTGCATTTGGCGTCGATGCATTCTTCATTCTTATTACATTCGGGAACACATACGTTTGCGTTATGATCTTTGGCTGGTCTGCATTCTCCGTTGACACAAACCTGATTTCTATCGCATTCCGAATTGCAGTTATTATCGTCCTTCGTCTGTTTCGGTCTGCATTCTCCATTGATGCATTCCTGATCGTCGGTGCATTCGGGACTGCATTGCGGGATATCTGATGCGGAATCGTTTGTGTCGTCGCATGCATTGATGCCAAAGATGGCGAGTGTACTGATGAAGAGCCAGATCGAAAAATGATTGTTGTTTTTCATGATTTGCCTCGTGGTATTATGGATGATTGGAAGTATGTTTCCTCATTTTGATTAAGCCAATAACAGAATGTAATGGAAAACTCCCGTTATTTTGTCAAATCATATACCAAAGTAGCCTGTCGAGAAGTACCTTTGGTCGAACTATCCTTTTTGTTCCTGCGCATGTATCCGACCATGACGTGTACATAGAGTTTGCCGTCGCTCACACGAATACCCTCCGGTTCATAGAAGCCAGTTGGCAGCATCTCGTATTCAATGTCTTTATCTGTCTCAGTATATTTGAACATTGCATCGAGCTTCTCATTATCCATGAAATAGCCTTCGCATTCGCAGTAACGGTTATTTTCACCATGGCAATTCTTTTTGCCGCAGGATGAATTTTGAGTCACATCAACAAAGACTTTTTCTTTTTTGACCGGTCCCAGGAAATAAGCATATTCATCTTTACCATTTCCATTGATGGTCTGATCCTTGATGGCCGTTTTACCCCCGATCGTATCGCCATTGTAAGTATATATGAAAATCGGAATCATCGATTTGTAGGAGTACTGATTATCTTTTCCTTCTTTCTTTTCGAGCAGATAGGGAACCCGCGTCACGGTATAGAGAATGCCGTTCTCTATTTCCATGCCTTGCCCGGGCAAGCTTTTAACTGTAAATTCACTAATCGGCTTGAGCGTCGACAGATCTTTGACTGTCGCGGAAACATCGCCTGTATTCAGATTATTATTATTGTCAAGGTATGTAAGTGGTCTTGGAAATGTGATTTGAGTTGTCTTGAGAGCTTTGACCGTATTCAGATTATAAACGCGTACAGTATCCTGTGAAGAACTTGTACATTTGCCATACTCGACCGGATTGTTTAAATAGATGTCTAGCGCGCACATCTTTGATTTGAATGCAAATTTATTATTTTTAACGTCCAGTGCCGGCTCCAAAAAGAAATGATATTCATTCTTTTGACCTGAATAATAGTAATTTTCTGACACCTGGTTTGGATAGTATGATATTCCCTCCTGCCATGGAACCCTGGATATGGTTTGTGAATGATAGACTGCGCCGGTACAGGTTTGGTTCGTATCGTCTGTTTTTGAACAGTAAAGAGAATTATAATTGGATAGCCAGAGATAATCCTGGTTTTCTGTATGTTCGACGTTCAGATTCTGTCCATGCCCGGCATTATGGAATATCATATCTTTGCTATTACCATTTGCATCAATTTTATAGATCATGACATTTGAATGTGAAATTGTATATTTAATTTTATCTGTTTTACCATTGGCGATATACGTGTAGTTGGGATTGGGCGCACCGAGCCGGGTAAAGAACTGGGCGCTTTCATCATAAAAATCAAATCCCTGTGAGAACCCCCGAAGTGCAATTGGTGTTTTGAGCAAATGCAGGAATTTTCCATCGACTTTTTCTGTCATATCCGCGTGCAGGGCATCGAGATTCAATACATGAAGTTTGAGCGTTCCCGTCACGCCGGGCTGATCCTTGATGCTGACAATGCATGTCGTTGTGCCCGGGGCAACTGCCGTAAATGTCGGCGTTTCCGGATTTTTTTCATTTTTGGCGACTGTCACAACCGCGGGATCTTCCGTCTTCAAAATGACGTCATCTTTGCATGGCAAATCCTTGAGCGTATAGTTCTTTTTGTCGGTTTTGAAACTCAGCGTCATGCTGTAGGTCGTGCGCCCCGTTGATCCTGGTGCCAGCAAATCGAGTTCATTGTAGGAAAACCAGATGGATTGGAGCTGTTCATCTCCGCACATTGTAATGCATTCGCCATTGTCCGTGCAGTGGTCCGGACATGTTTCGGGACATTGACAGGAGCCATCGACATCGCAGGTACTTTTGCATGTTTCTGGGCATGCACAGGCGCCATCTTCTCCGCAGGTATCCGGGCATGCTTCGGCACACTTGCATACGCCCTTCTCATCACATGAAGTCAGGCAGGTCTCCGGACATTTGCACGAACCGTCT
>JAFRYG010000080.1 GCA_017441205.1 Pseudomonadota bacterium | reverse complement strand
CTTGAGCAAGACATCGATATCACAGGCCGTCTGGATGCCATGCGCCTCGCAAGAGGCGAAAATTCAACTTCTGCGGAGGCAGCAGACGACGAAACGGAATAATTCCCTGCACATTCCAGGGTACAGATAAGCCCATTATGCTCAATGCATAATGGGCTTACTTGTTTTATCGATATCCCAGAGCCCGTTCAAGGCGAACAATTTCAGCATTATTCGAGGCAATCTGCGCATCGATTCGATTGACATCCCCCATGGGACGGATACAGCGACGGCTTACCGGATAAGGCAAATGCAGACATGCTTCATAGGAGTGTTCCGCTTCGATCAATGCGATATCCCGCTCATGTCTCAGGCGTTCGTTATCGCGCCGCAAATCCATGAGCTCTCTTTCGAGCTTAAAGCGAGGAACCGCCGAAGGCGTTGGGGGAGGCGGAGGAGGGGGAGGAACGGGAACGACGACTCTGCGCGGCGGCGGCGGAGCCGGATGATGCGCATGAGGCGGGGGAGCCGGATGATGATGTGCTGCCGGGGGAGGCGGTGCTTTATGTGCCCCAGGTCCATGATGATGGTCACAGAATTTATGACAGCCGGGAATATCGCAGCGCAATTCTCCGTGCGGTCCACGACATTCGGGCTGAGCCGATGCAGATGCTGAAATCAGAAGTCCGCTTAATCCCAGAAAAGCAACGAATAATTTAACTTTACGCATGGCTGTTACTCCTTTCTGAGAACAGGAAATGCCCTCTTCTCTATGATTACGAATCTTTTTTAATCGTACGTCAAAAGTGAGTTCAAAACGCAACAGATTTTAAACCCAAATTTAAATCAAGCATTCTTTGTGCCAAATCTGGATTAAAAGCATTTAAACCTTCGTTAGTACGAGGTCGTCATCTTTGTCATTCATTGAAATACTGATATTGCCACCATCCTTGATATCGCCAAAAAGTATAATTTCCGAAAGCGGGACGGATATCTTATTCTGAATCAGCCGAGCCATCGGGCGCGCACCGAATTTAGGATCAAAACCTTTTTGCGCCAGCCACTTCAAGGCATCCTCCTCAATGGAAAGATGAACATTTTTCTCACTCAGCTGGCCTTCCAATTCACGAATCATCCGTTTTACGATGAGTATCATGGAATCCTGCGTCAAAGCATTAAACATGATGATCTCATCCAGTCGATTCCTGAATTCCGGAGAAAATGTCTTTTCAATTTCCTTCTCTCCCTGAGTGACATCCATTTCATGGCCAAAACCAATTTTTACGCGCCCCATCTCTTCGCCGCCGGCATTTGACGTCATAATGAGGATAACATTTCGGAAATCGGCGGTTTTACCTGTATTGTCAGTTAATTTAGCAACATCCATGACCTGAAGCAGCAAATCATAGATACTCGAATGCGCTTTTTCGATTTCGTCAAGCAGCAGCACACAATTCGGTTTAGCCCGGATGGCTTCTGTCAACAAACCACCGCGTTCATAACCGACATATCCGGGAGCCGACCCAATAAACTTTGAAACCGTGTATTCTTCACGATACTCACTCATATCAAACCGGACAAACGGAAGCCTCAAAACAGAAGCAAGCTGCTTTGCAACCTCAGTTTTTCCAACGCCAGTTGGACCGGTGAACAGAAAACAAGCAATAGGTTTTTGAGGTGCCCGAAGCCCAGCTCTCGATAATTTGACGAGCCTTATTACGGATTCGATTGCAGCATTCTGCCCAAAGATAACTTCTTTCATTTTATCTTCAGCATTCTGAAGCAACAGACTTTCATCATTGGAAACATGAAGATCCGGAATTCTGGCAACATTTGCAACAATGGCCTCAATTTGAGGCACATCAATGACGGCGAGCTGTTCTCCGACCGGCTTCATGCGGTTGGCAGCACCAGCTTCATCAATAATATCAATGGCTTTGTCGGGAAATCTTCTTTCGGGCAAAAAGCGACCGGATAATCTGACGGCATCATCGATGGCCTGTTTTTCGTACCGAATCTTATGAAAAGCCTCATACCGTCCAGCAATCTCATGCAGAATCTGACGAGTTAATTCTTCGTCGGGTTCTTCAATATCGAGTTTATGGAATCTGCGCATCAAAGCTGAATCAGAAGCAAGCACACGACGATAATCATCATATGTAGTGGTTCCTATCAATCTCAGACTACCCTTGGCCAACTCAGGCTTCAGAAGAGCAAGTATCTCCTGTGAGCCAGTAGCTTTTTCGCTTCCGGCAGCACTATGCAGCTCATCAATAAACAGAATTGCCTTCTGCTTTTTCTTTACATACCTGATGATGGCTTTAAGCCTGGATTCCATTTCACCGCGAAATTTTGTCCCAGCCATTAAGGATGGAATGTCGATCGCATAAATTTCGGCACCCATAAGATCATCGGGAACACAGTCAAAAGCGATGCGTCTGGCCAAACCTTCGACGATAGCAGTTTTTCCGACGCCAGCTTCGCCAATGATCAGTACATTACATTTTGTGCGTCGAAGCAATGCCTGACAACATGTATCGATCTCCTTATCCCTGCCGACGACAGGATCTATTTTTCCAGCTTTTGCAAGAGCCACGAGTCTGGTCAGATACTCTTTCACTCTGGAAAAAGCGAGGCTGCGATTATCCCCGTTTTCGTTGTATTCTTCATCATCTTCTGATTCAAAGAAAGCATCCTCATCCGGATCTTCATCATCTTTATCATCTTCGATATCGTCATCTTCTTCATTCTTTGAATCATCATATTTTTCGTTATTCAACGAATTATGGACGGGGTTTTCTGCAGCCCACCTCATCAAATCCAACGATTTCAGACCAACTGCTTTAAAAAGAGCACTGATATAAGGATCGTTATCGGCCGATAAAGCGATCAAAAAGTCTATTTCTCTGGGAAAAGGTCTTGCGGAATTCAAAGCCTGAAGCAGAACACGCGTATTCAATGTATTAAAATTATCTGTAGGAACTGCGAGACAATCCTCGGATTCATTCGCCCCGGCCTTTTCCAAAGCTTGATCAAAGAAGCGTTCCAGTTGGTTGGACAAAAAATCTGTGGAAACACCGAGTTCTTTAAGGGCATTTCTAACTTCTGTTGTTTTGAGAAGAACAAAGAACAAATGTTCGGTCGTAACATAATAATGACGACGACTTATCGCTTCCCGACGCGCATCTTCCAAAAGCGCTTCAAGATGATGTGGTTCCATCGAATAATCCTTTATGACTCAATTCCGGCCCGAAGAGGAAAGCCTGCATTTTCGGCCATTTGATGCACCTGAGAAACTTTCATCTGAGCGACTTCGAGGGGGTATGTTCCGGCAATACCTTTTCCTCTTTCATGCACACTGCGCGTTATTCTTACGGCATCCTGTTCAGATTTCCTAAACACAGTTATCAGCACACCAATAACAAACTCAAACGTCGTATAGTCATCATTATAGAGGATGACATGATACATAGGAATCTGAATATCCAGAACATCGACGCTGCTTTCAATATTCTCACTAGACTGTCGCTGAGGCATTTTTTGAGCCAAATAATATAAAGAGCAAAAAGAGACCTATTGGAAATATCCAATAGGTCACCGATACTTGCTTATTTAGTTATCTTTATTTGGGAACGCAAACGTTATCTTCATTACATTGATACGCAGATGAAGTACAAGATCCGTTCGATCCACAGGTTCTCATATCCTGCTGTCTCTTGCTTGCGCCGTTAACACCGCTGCCACCCGATTCTCCGGCACCACCGACGCCACCGGCCCCACCGGTTCCACCGCGGGCAACGGAATCTGCATAAGCAAACGAATTGAGTGGAACGAGCGAAGATGAGCTCACATTGAATCCCAAAATATCAAAAGAAGGTCCGCCGGCACCGCCGCCGCCGCCACCTCCCCGGCCACCGGAACCACCATTTCCGCCGCGGCCAGCTTTTGTAGAAATCCAGTAACCTGCTACTCCACCGCTCCCACCATTTCCGCCAGCGCCGCCGGCGCCGCCTATACCACCAGCCCCCCCATCACCGCCGCGGCCACGCTGAAACACATTGCCTTTAATCACCGGCAATGCAGATGTAAATTTTGCCATAGAAATAAACACACCAATGCTCGCCCCCCCAGCACTGCCGCCGACTCCGCCGCCGCCGCCGCATCCACCTGCGCCGCCACCGCCGCCGCTCGGACCTATCTCATAATCCGGACAATCGAATTCAGACTCATAAAAATAGGCGACCCCGCCACCTGCACCACCGCCACCACCGGCTTTACCATGTCCCCCGTTCGATCCATTTCCTGCATTCGGAGCAGCAACCCACGCACCATTTCTAAACGAACCATAAGCAGCTGTTGCCCCACTCCCCGCTTTACCATTTGCTCCGGATGCCCCAAAAAGGCCATCCTCGCCAACATCATTGAGAATATTCGTTGGATATCCTGCTTCTGTCGCATGCGAACAGCTCGATCCTGACAATTTGTCAAATGAACTGTCATACCCACCCAATCCCCGATTCAGGGAATTATCGGGATAAGCCGCATGATTTCCCTGATTGTTCTTCCAGTTATAGTACGGACATACCGTAGTTCCACCGGCTGTTGCATTGGCTGCTCTGCATTTGGCATTGATACCGGCTTTCCCGCCCGCCTGAGAATCATTGCTGCAGGGACCTTCATGACGAAGAGAATCAAGACCATCCCCTCCATCCAGATTTGCATCTTCTTTGCGTCCATGTCCAGCAGCACCTGCAGTCCCATCTTTCCCAGGCTCGCCCTGTCCTCCGGATATCTGATTCGCAATCAAACTGATCTGAGAAGTATTTTGAATCCAGACAGCAATTGACGAACGACCACCTTCCTGAAGCTGACGATCTGCCCCCTCAATCACAAATCCCTCAATCAATGTATCAGATTTCAGATTGACTGCAGTCACCGCAGCATTGGCAGAAACGCCATGAATTCGCGATGCATGAAGTACCAAATCCCTTTCTCTGAAGTTCACACTGTAACCACCGTGCAAAACAACACCATTCGGCAAATTCAGATCTTCTTCATAAATGCCCTCTGCCACAAGGATGTATTTCTTTCCGGCAGAATTCCATGCTTTTAAGGCATCTCCGATCTTCATATACGGCGCATTAAGTGAACCGTTTCCTCCAGGCGCAGCATCCTTCGAAACAAATAGCGCATCACCAATCACACCATCAATACCATCACAATTTTCGTCGATAAAGGTATAGCCTGATGCGTAAGTATCGGGAATATCCGGATCATCTTTATTCAAATTACCATCCACACGACGGCATTCACATCCCGTTTCAGGATTCTTGTCTGTATCAACCCATTCGTATTGAATGCCATCCACAGTTTCCTTGGTGCATGGCCCCATACCACATGATGCGGCACCTGCAGTAATGATGCAGACACCTTCAGTATGGTCTATTTCCGGCTTGTAATATGTCGAACAGTCATTGAAACAATATCCGCAATGTTCATCAGAAATATACAACCCCGTCTTCGGGTCCCTAATGCCTTCGTCAATAACACCGTCGCAATTGTTATCAAGTCCGTCGCATATTTCCGGATTATACTTCTCTATGGTGCACTCCGACCATGAGAACAAATCACTTTGTAACTGACACCATTCGAAACCTACACACGTATTCTTTTTACAGCTTCGGGCACTTCCAACATTCTCTTCATTACAGATACAGGTATTGGATATCGGCATACACTGCATGTCACTGCCTGAAGTTTTGCGGCAAACATATCCTGATGGACAATCCGTACCATATGGAGACCCCTCTGAACAATCGCGCCCGCAATAAGCTTCAAGGCCATTATCAATACACTTACTGTTTGGACCGACACAATCACTGTCCTGCGAACATGCCATACAAAGATTGCTGGGCAATGCCATGCATGTTACCCCATCCATATAGAGGAAAAACCCCGGTTCACATGCAGTCGCACGGCAAACTGCCTGACCATCCACAAGTTTGCAGGTAGTAGCAGTGGCATGTTCCATGAGCAGATCACAGTTCTGTCCACACGCACCACAATTATCCTTCTTATCGTATATTCCTTCTGCATTGCGAAAATCCTCATCGATTTTCCCATCGCAGTCATCATCATCACCGTTGCAAAACTCCTGTCCCGGTGTTTGCCCATAGCAAATCATTCCAGAAACACCGGCACATAGTGCCTCACCAATACACGTTCCAAATTCATTTGAAATCTCACAGGATGCGCCATCTAAATTCTCATCGATAAATCCATCGCAGTTATCATCCTGACCATTGCAAATCTCTTCTGCCGGCGTGCGAGCATCACAGGTTCCCCAACTCAGCTCACTGCCGCACGTTTCTGTTCCCTGACATGTACCGAACTCATTTGAAATCTCACAACCGCGAACCTGACCAATGCTCTCTTCATCACAGGTACAGCGACCGGTCGCCGGCATACACTGCCTCCCTGTATTGCCATCGGAATCCGTCACATTCTTACAAACATATCCATCCGGACAGCTCTGAAATGTACAGTCCATTGCACAAAATGAACCGTTATCCATGGTCATACACCAATTCGCATTACCTACACCGCAAACCGCATTCTGTGTACAGGGCATGCACAATTGCTGCTGCTGCATCGCACACAGCGACACCATCCCATCTCCATGAGGATTCTGTACCTGCTGACAACTCCATCCATCCGGGCACCCTTCATCGCATGGCTTCGTACAGAAATCCCCCTGAGCATAAGACATGCAATAAGTACTTGCACACTCGACATGCTGATTACAGCGTTCTCCAAACTGCCGATACGCAAAATCCTTTTCCGGTGTATATGTCCGGGATGCGAAATCACAGCCTGCAACAGCTATCATCGCAATAATTATCAACGTAATTTTATTATGATGCATCATATCACCTCATAAGACAGATAAAACCAACTCTATCAAACCATTATTAATGGATAAAAGCAAGAATATGGCTTTTTTTTGAATTCCAACCGTCACAAATCAGTCACGAAGCAATAGCCATCGGCCTTCATTATCGCTCCCCCGCCATCTGAGCAAACGGCGACATGACAAGTGCCCCCTCAACGAAGTTCAGTATTCTGCAGAACACCTACAGCTTTGCGATGTTCGGAACGTCATCTAATCCCACCGGCACTATCGTAGTCAGATGCAATGAAATGCACTCCAATCAGTCCTGCTCACCCCCGGACAAACAACACTGAAGACAACAGAATAGTAACTTCAAACCAAACGCTCTCCCCTTCTGACATATGTCCTAAAAAAATCGTACCTCAAAATGAAACAAATCCCACCTCGATGGCATCATTAGAATGGAGGGAATGGTCCTTCCTGAATAGAGAGGTGTCCTAATGTATTCATCCGGATTCGTCTAAAACAATAATCTCCCCAAAATAATGTACGACCAACCAAGGGGTGGTCTGCTGCATCATGATGTCCGGACGCGGTTTCCGATGCAGAAGTGTCGTACATGCCAGGCACACGAGGATGTTCTTTTTTACGACGCTTAACGTTGGAAAGGGGGCAGTGTGCCAAGACCGTGCGTATTTTGGGTTTGGACGGCGAGTCGGCGGGCGGGAATGGGACCATGAGGTAACCCTTTAGGTTACCTGATATTATGCACAAAACCACATTATACCACATGTAAGCACAACACGACCATACCTCTCACCAGTCGGTGAACATAACAAGACAAAGGGAATATGCAAGAAATAACAGAATGCGGCGATCTGAAGCACCCAGTTGGATTGTTCATCGATAGATAATACCTGAATTTCCAAAACGACACACTGGTGCTGCGTATGCGCTTGCGCATAGCAGCACCCATGGCGAGCGTATTCATCCCGTTAAAGGAACGGGATGAATAGCGAGCATTTCCAAAAAAAAGAAGCGCTTTGATACGAATATGGATATTGTATTCGCCAATAATGCAATTCTGGGCTTGGATTTTAGAGCTAGAGCTGTGAATGCATTCTTAAAGCTCGAAACTCAAAGGTCAGAGCAATGAAAGACATAGTCTTTGGAACACAGCACATCACTGTGATTAAAAACAGCTCAAAATAAGCGAATTCGGGAACTCAGTCAGAATGGGCAGAAGACTCAATTCCAAGCAATTCTCTTAAATGCCGGATGCCGGTTTGGCGTTCATCCGAAGTTTTTACAAGCAGTTCTGCACAAATCCGGCAAAGATCATCCGGTGCAGAAGGCAGGTTGCGATTCGAGGGAAAGGGCGCAGGTTCATAGCAATGCATTTTCAGAGTATCCCCCGGAGTTTTGCCGCAAAAAGGCATATATCCCGTCAGCCATTCAAACAATATGACGCCAGTGGAATACCAGTCTGCTGCCGGTGTCAGCAATTCTTTAACCCCAAAAGCCTGTTCCGGAGGCATATACAGCGGTGTGCCGATCGCGGTTCCCTCATGATGATAACGATGCCACTGCCCGTCAATTGTCGAAAGGGAAAAGTCGATGATTCGAATGTCACCTTTCGCATTGACCAGTATATTTCCGGGTTTGATATCGCGATGGACGATGCCCAGTTCGTGAATTCTGTCCAGACGAATACAGAATTCGCGAAGGATTTTTTGCACGTCGCGCCACAAAAAACATGTTTTCATGACTGAATCCAGGGATTCAGACGGAAAAAACTCCATCAAAAGATAGGGATGATCCAAATCATCCCTGCCCATATCCGCGATATACACGGAACAACCGTACTCGTTTTTTGCAGCGAGGCGTCGGGATACTTCATATTCTCGCTCGAACTGCCCCAGAATATATGGATTTGAACCGGCCTCATCCTGGGCATATTTCAGCAGAAACGGGCTGGAAACTGAAGGATGCGACGCTAGCCACAAATCGCCGGTGCCGCCGGTGGCATACCGTTCAATGATTGTGATTTCTGCAGGCTCAACGCCTTTGAGCATTTGAAGCTGCAGTAACAGCAAAGATGGCATTTGGGACATCATAGACGGCGATGAGATGGAGCGTTACCAAACAAAAGGAGCCGCATTCTGCGGCTCCGTCATTCAATCTTTAATCATCAAAGCAAATCCCAGTCATCGTCGATCTTTGTAAAATCGATATCAGCTGCACCATTGGATTCTTTGGAATTATCCGATTTTTCGCCATCCGATGCCGATGTCGTGAATTTGCTGACAAGAGCGGAGAAAGAATCGTCCATAAAATCCAAATCATCTCCGAGATTCCCGGACGATTTTTGGGCTTTAAGTGCTGCATTTTCGGATTCCAGGGATTTGAGCTTGTCATTGAGTTCGCCAATCGCCTGTTCCTTGCTCAAAATATCCTGCGAAGCCCGATGCTCGCGCGCATCGTACGTCACGAATTTCTTTATCACTTCATCGATTGCCTCGTTGCTCGTCGGCAATGCGACGACGGGCTTGTAATCCGGCTCATGTTTGAGCAGCCGTTTTTCGGCAAGAAGCGCCTGAGCGCGAGCGATGATATATATTTTATGATTGTTGTCAGCGCGCTTTTTGGATTGCTGCATCTGCCGCTGTGCCGTCTCCAGTTCTTTTCGGATATCGCGGTTGGAATCGGCGACTTCGGCTTTTGCTGCACTGAGCTGTTCCTTAAAATCACGCTTAAAACCTGCCAGTTCACCGCGCGTATCCTTGAGCGCCGCCTGAAGCGATGCATTTTCGCGCTCGAGCGCAGCGAGCTTTTCGGAATCGCTGGTTTGAACAGACGCTTCTGAAGATTCTGCCGGTTTGACTTTTTCGACAGATTCAGAAAGTTCCTTTTTCAGATCTGAAATCTGTGATTTGGCTGCCGCAAGTTCGGATTCCAAATCAGATTTGGCTTCGCGCAGTCCGATCAGTTCGCGCTGATCCTGTTCATTCGACGAAACCTTGCTGCGAGCATCCTGGCGAAGCTCTTCATTGTCTTTCGACAAATCATAGTTGCGTTTCTTAAGCTTCGAAAGGTCAGCCTCCAAATTCTTTATTTTATCCTTCAGTTCAGAAATGGCCGAAGAATCGTTCGATTCCTGCGATTTGTTCGCCTTTTTTGAAGAATCGTGCGATTTCTTTTCTCCCTTTAATGGCGCATTTTCCTTCTCATCACCGACTTTGAGTTTGAGTGCCTCGTAATCTTCTTCAAGTTTGAGGTATTTGCTCTTTAATGGTTTGTAATCGACGAGAAGTCTGTTCCTTTCGCGGATGATGGGAATAAAAAACAAAATAGCAACTATCAAAAGGATAATTGCAACAATAGCAAGTGTCTGAAAGTCCATTTAAATACAGTTCCTTTGCGTCGGGCTGGGATCATGATCGGGATGAGGTGAGTGTATTGGCGCAAAAATCAAAACCCCGTGACGCATGCCTGAAAAAGCACAATACATTTTGTTGCCTTATGCCATGAATGCCGCAGGTGTCAATAAAGTCTTATTATCTCTGCAGGGCTACCGCATTTAAAAATGTCCTTGACTTTGGTAAAAGGCTTTGACTCACGGTGAGTCCCTTTGCGCATCAAGGATGAAATATGCAGTTACAGCGCCTTATTGAGACCGTCAGAGAACAACTCTCCGATCCTCGCAG
>JAFRYG010000079.1 GCA_017441205.1 Pseudomonadota bacterium | reverse complement strand
GGATTAGGGGTTAATGCGGAATTCGTAATGCGGAATGCGGAATGCGGAATGTTAGTGAATAGTGAATAGTGAATAGAGACGTGCGAATCGCACGTCTGTACCGGGATTGGGGGTTAGAGAGACGTTCCGGGAAATGCCTGAACTGAATCCCGGTTGGTCTTATTATCATTTTGTTCCAGTCTCCAGAGCAGGTAGAGGAAGATCATGCCGGGGATACCGAATCCGGCAGTAGAAACATAGAACCAGCTCCAGCCAAATTCTGCGACCAGGACACCTGCCGACGCAGAGAATGCAGTTCTGCCGACGCTTGACAGCGAGCTGAGCAATGCGTACTGCGTTGCAGTAAAGCGCACATTGCACAATTGCGAGATATATGCAACGAATGCAGCGGTTCCCATGCCACCGGTAACATTTTCGACGACGATACAGACCGTCAGAACGGAAATATCGGCCCCGACATTGGCGAGCCATACAAAAACAAAGTTTGACAATATCTGCAGGGTTCCGCAAATCGCGAGGGCGCGGATGATCGGCATACCCTTGACGATGAAGCCTCCGAGAAAAGTGCCGCCGAGGACGGCAACGACGCCGATCACCTTTGTGATGGCGGCGATTTCTGCTTTTGAGAACCCCATTTCCAGATAAAACGGCATCGAAAGGCTGCCGGCCATCGCATCGCCCAGCTTGAACAAGGCAATGAACAGCAGGATCACCAATGCATACGGTCGTTTGAAGAAATCCGTGATGGGATCGACGACTGCCCGTTGGACCCACTTGATGTATTTGGGCTTATTGTCCACATTTCCCAGGATATCGCGGGATTCAGTCTCGCCATCCTCTTTGACGGGATCTGTCTGCTCAGCGTCAGAATCCACGAGTTCATCGAGCGTCAGGGATTTTTGGACCGCGTCTTCAGCGGACTCCGGAACGGCAAAGCAATCTGTTTGCGGAGTTTTTCGGGGTTTGCGTGAAGTCCCGAGCAAAGCCGTCACACCGATGCATACCGCCATTACTGCGGCGCCAGTCACATAGACCATCTGCCACGATACGAAAGTTGCGAGCATCAGTGCACCTGCTCCGGCGAGCAGCATACCGATGCGATAACCAGCGACATTGGCGGCTGCGCCGGCGCCCTGTGCATCTTTTGGCAGGATCTCGATTCTCAGCGCATCGATGACGATATCCTGCATTGCCGAGAAGCATGCAGTTGCGAAAGCGAAAATACCCAGCAAAAACGTCTGGCTTTCGGGCTTGCACCAAGCCATTCCGATCATGGAAACGACGAGCAGTATCTGGGTAAGTATGCACCAGGATTTTCGATGGCCCAGGTGCGTCCGGATGCCGGGGAAAACGATGGCATCGATGATGGGGGATATCAGGAATTTAAAGGTGTATGGGAGTCCGCAGAGGGCAAATATCCCAATGAGTTTGATATTGACGCCAGACTCGGACAATCTTGCAGCGAGCGTGGAGCTGGTCAGCAGAAGCGGGAAACCGCTGGCGATACCGAGCATGAACACCCAGAATACAGGCCACTGGAAGTAAACTTCGAGAGTTTTGGCCAATGTATGTTTTTGAGAGCTGGCATCCATGCCTGAAAATCATCCATGAGAGGGCCGCACGTATTGCGCAGCAATAGGGCGGCCAAAGCGAACCGTAGGAGCACTGCGCCGCCCCGGCGCGGTGCTTCAAGGCGAGCACCAAGAGAAACTAAAGCGTGGAAACATCCTGACAGCAGCGGAAGCCGATATCTTCACTGGGTACAAAGCTGAGGGGATCGGGAACAGATTTAACTGAGGAGCAGGAAAGTTCATCGCCGTTCGAGGAGAAATACGATCCTCCCATCAGCTTGCCGCCCTCGACCCATTCGTGCAGATTTCCGCTCATATCATAGACACCTTTGGCAGACTTGCAGCTGCTTTTGGCACCAGTTGTGGCGGCAACACCACTCATGTTGCATGTATCCTTCTGATAGGTGTCACCGTAGGGATAGGCATTGGCAGCGCCGCATGCAGCCATCCATTCGGTTTCTGTGCAAAGGCGTTTGCCGGCATCCAGACATGCATTTTTGGCATCGGCGTAGGAAACATTTCCCCAAGGGATGGCACCTCTGTAGTTGCATGCGAGTGTGACACCCGTTCCTGTTGTCTGAGCTGTTGCATTCGAGCGGGAGGCTTCGTAAGCATCAATGCGGAAATCTCCGTTTGAAGAAGAAATCGTAACCATCTGAGCCTGGGTATTATCGCATGACTCTTCGAAGCCGCAGGCAGACATCGCCAAAGCCAGTGCGAGTAAAGTCATGATAACCAAAAGCCGAGAAACATAGTTATTCATTGCAGATCCTATATTTATGAGAATTAGAGCACGCGAAACAGCGTGTTCCCTGCGAAAAACAGATCGCCTTCGCGCAGATTAAAAGAGTCGCGAATCTGGAGATACGTTCCGTTCAGGGAGGTATCGACGAGAACTCCGCCGCGCTGAGTCCATCGAATGGTGAAATGGCGTTCACTCATGAATTCATCTTCGGGGAAAGTAAAGTCCCCGGTCGTTCGTCCGACGACGACACCGCCATCCGGAGACATACATGCGCGCCCGCGCCGTCCACCGCTCAGGATCTCGACGATTCTGAAATGTTCGCCGCGGCAGGGGGTTGCATAAAACTCCGTTCCATAGCCTTCGGTAAAGTGATCAGGTCTGAAGAATTCATAGAGGAAATAATGATCTCCGGCGCGTATGATATCGTTTCCCTGCAGCAGGATTTTATCGCGTATGCGCACGAACACCCCATTGAGGGAATTGAGGTCTTCGATGACCATCGTATCGGGGCGCGCAGTAATTCGGGCATGCAATGGGGAAAGCGTCATATCGTCGGGGATCTCGACGGTGGTTTCTGAGCGTCCGATGGTACAGTTCGGATATACAGGGAAGAAAGCCCCGGCTTTGTTGCCATTTATCATACGAATGACTCGCCCCTGATAATCCATCAGCGGGGAATATGGCTTAGTCTCGTCCTTTTCCATGTTGTTCGGACTAATCTGAGCGCCACAGACATTACAAAATTTAAATCCAGGTTTTACTGGAGCTCCACAACTACAAACCAGACTCATTGGTATCCTCCGGCATGGTGACCGATGGATATATCTAACGGATATGGGACGATTTATCAATCATTTGGAAACATAAAGCACATCCATTCGCGACAGGAACCAGCATCCAGCGAATTCCGGTCATGCGGGACGTGCAGAATTTCAGCGGGTTGTGAATAGTATCAGGCCCCCAGCAGAGATGGAATGAACCAACCCACACCAAAGATGATTAAAACGAGTACGAGTAATTGCAGTTCGGCGTTTTTCATAATGGCGACTCCGAATGGTGACCGAAAGCGGTCTGTTCGGGAATATAAGAAAGATGCGTGCCAGTTTAAATTATTCAATAAATTCAACAACTTACAAATTACAAGGCCGGCATTTTTCTTAAAAACCGCGACATTCGGATCATGCCTTTGATGGCTGATTGACCATTTTTGGTTGGGAGTTGGGAGGGGGAGTT
>JAFRYG010000078.1 GCA_017441205.1 Pseudomonadota bacterium | reverse complement strand
GATGCACACATAGCTTCTGTTAACGGACAATTGTCCTGGGGTGAACCTGAATCGACACAAATGCAGTTTGCGGCATCCAGTTTCTTGCCCTGTGATTCGCAAACAGCATGAGTTATCTGGTAAGTCGGAGGCATCTGTGAATCGACACAAGCGCAGTTCACGGCATCGAATGATTTGTCTAATTTTTCACAATCAGACTGTGTTATTTGGCAATTCGTCGGCGTTTCTGTATCAACACAAGTACAGCTTTCGGCATCCAGAGTTTTATTTGCTGATGCACACATAGCTTCGGTTAACGGACAATTGTCCTGGGGTGAGCCTGAATCGACACAAATGCAGTTTGCGGCATCCAGTTTCTTGCCCTGTGATTCGCAAACAGCCTGAGTTATCTGGCAAGTCGGAGGCATCTGTGAATCGACACAGGTGCAGTTTGCTGCATCAAGCGTTTTGCCCTGCGATGCGCAATCTGTTTGGGTTAACTGGCAATTTGGCAGTGTTTTTAAGTTGCCAGAATCACTGTCACTGCCACAGCCATACATTCCGAATACAGTCAGCAGGGATGTGAGAATAACGAGTCTTGTATTAGTTTTCATGATACGCTCCAAAGAATAGGACTATTTCAGAGATATTTTCTTTTATTAAGCACGCTGAAAGCGTGCGAGAGTACAGTCCGGGGTAAGCCTGAAGGGCGTAACCCCGGGATAAGGGATTCCCTATATAATGCACCCTGAATGGGTGCAAGGCTATTTAATCATATAAAACCATAGTGTTCATGATATGGAAACTTCAATCTTACTGTTGTGGACATATATAATGAGACTATTCTTTAAGCTCACCACCGCTCGCTTTGCGGGCACCCCTCTCCATGAATGGCGAGGGGATAATGATCTCATTATCTATGTCCATAACAATAAATATGTTATGGACCTCTATGTTCAACCAATGCCTCATGCGCATATTTTCTTTACCTTGCACGCTTTCAGCGTGCTTGTCGCGGCGGTGACCATCTAACCTGGGGTTACGCTGCGCTCCGCAGTTCGCAATAGGCAATGCGCCATGTTTCCCGCACCTATCGGTGCTCCAACTTGCGCATTACCTTTGCTCACTGGGCTCTCAATGCCCACCGTCCACTGGACGGCGTGCATTTCGGCCCCCCAGGCTGTACTCTTTGCACGCTTTCAGCGTGCTTGTTATATGACAACATCATATCACTTTACTAACTAATCATTGTCAGCCCTGTTAAGAACTCTGGGGAAGAATTTTTTTATAATTATAATATAAAGCCGGGCGTATGCCATCTGGCATAGCCCGGCTCAGGGCATTGCGTATTGGCGTCAGCCAATAGCAATGCGAACAAAAGAAATATCATCAGAAACTATATAATATATATTTTGCGAAGCGGTGTTATGAGATGGCGCCTTCTTTTTCGGGTTCCATCATTTCGGGAACGATTTCGTGCATGGCGGCGCGAACGGCTGCGTTGTCCTGGCTGTCGCGGAAGGGCATGAGTTTTTGGATATGTTCCTTTATCCAGCTGAGTTCGACCGGGTGAAGTTTGCCGACGTAGATTTTAGGATGGATGGTGTGATCCATGCGTTCTTCGTCGAAGCCGAGTTCCTCGAAGAGTTTTTCGCCGGGTCTGGTGCCTGAAAAGACGATGGGAATGTCGCTTTCGGTTTTTCCGCTCAGGCGGATGAGGTCTTTGGCGAGGTCGAGGATTTTGACGGGTTTCCCCATGTCGAGGACGAAGATTTCGCCGTTTCGTCCCATGGTACCGGCCTGCATGACGAGCTGGCTGGCTTCGGGTATGGTCATGAAGTATCGGACCATATCGGGGTGAGTGACGGTGAGGGGGCCGCCGGCGTTGATTTGTGATCGGAACAGGGGGAGGACGCTTCCGGTTGAACCGAGAACGTTGCCGAATCTGACGGCGCAGAATCTCGTTTTACCGAGGCCGGACATGGCCTGGATGTAGAGTTCAGCGATGCGTTTGCTGGTTCCCATGACGCTCGTTGGATTGACGGCCTTGTCGGTCGAAATCATGACGAATGCGCTGCAATTATGCGCAACTGCACAGTTTGCGATGCATGCGGTGCCTTCGATATTGTTGCGGATGGCTTCGCCCGGGTTGTATTCGAGCATGGGCACGTGTTTGTATGCGGCGGCGTGGAAGATGACTTCGGGCTGGCATTCATCGAAGACTTCGTTCATTCTGGATTCGTCGCAAATATCGGCGAGTCTTGGAACAATGCGGGTATTTCCGCATTTGGTGCGGAGTTCTCGTTCAATTTCATAGAGGAAGAGTTCGCATCGTTCGAGCAGGACGAGTTCTGCGGGTTCGAAAGCGAGTACCTGCCGGCAGATTTCGCTGCCGATGGAGCCGCCGGCACCTGAGACGAGAATTTTTTTGCCGTGGAGGAATTTTGAGATTTCTTCCTTGTCGAGCTGTATGGGATCGCGGTGCAGGAGGTCTTCGACGGAGATTTCGCGCATTTGGGCGATATCGATGGCGCCGGAGAGGATATCGTTCATTGCGGGAACGATTCTGGTTTTGATGGCGACCCCGCTGCATTCTTCGAGGATTTTGCTGAGTTTTTCGGGACTGGCGTCCGCCTGGCTGATGATGGCTTGAGCTGCCTGATGTTTTTGTGCAGCTTCAGCGAGTTGTTCGATGCCTCCGAGAATTGGGATACCGGAGATTTCGCGTCCCTGTACGCTTGGGTCATCCGAGATGAGTCCGACGATCTGAATGCCGAGTTCGGGGTGAGGCCGGATAGCATCCATGATTTGTTTGCATCCGTTTCCGGAACCGATGATGAGGGTGCGATCGAGGGATTCGGAGTTACCAGTGGCTTGTTTGAGCGAAGTTTCGTAAGCGATGCGGCGAATAATCCGCACGCCCAGGCATGCGAGTATGCTGAAGCACAGGTTGATGCAGATGACGCCCCATGGGATGATGCCGTATCGTGTCCATGGGTGGGTTGCCGAGAGCCAGACGCTGATGACATGGATGATGCATTCGGGGATCTGTGCGATAACGAGTGCGATGACGATTTTAGTGGCATCCGAGAGGGAAACGAATCGCCATGCGCCGTGCGTCGCGCCGACGAAGTGCATTGTCGCGAGTTCGACCGCCAGCAGGAACGGCAAATGCAGGAGCATTCTTGCGCACCACGACAGATAAAAAGTGAAGTCGAGGCGCACGAAGAATGCTGCGGCAAAGGCGATGGTCAAAGCAGCCGCATCGACGCAGAGGCGAAGCAATGAGTATCGTCTGTTTGTAGTGAGTACGGTTTTCATTGTGAAAAGTCGGGGCGTTGAATTGATTTATGAGAGCAGATGTTTGCGAATGGCTTCACAGACGCGGGTCTGCTGATCTTCGGTCAAAGAGCTTCCGGATGGCAGGCACAGGCTTTTGTTAAAGATATCTTCGCAGACGGAGCCGCCGATGCATTCGCATGGTTCGAAGATGGGCTGCATGTGCATGGGTTTCCATGCCCATCGCGTTTCGATATTATCGGTTTCCATGGCCTGGCGCAGATCTTCGGGATTTTTTTTGAAAACCTTTGGATCGATGTTCATGACGGTGAGCCATTTGTTTGAGCATGCGCCTTTGGGTTCGGGCATGAAGGAAATGCCTTCGATATTGCCGAGCTGTTCGACGTATCGATCAAAGATGGCGCGTCGTTTTGCGATTCTGTCTTTGAGCACGGTCATCTGTCCGCATCCGACGGCGGCGAGGAGGTTGCTCAGGCGGTAGTTGTATCCGATGGTAATGTGGTGGTAGTAGGGGCGCTTTTCGCGGGCCTGTGTTGCCAGATAGCGAGCTTTTTGAACGATATCGCGGTCTGCCGAGACGAGTGCGCCGCCGCCGGAAGTGGTGATAATTTTGTTGCCATTAAAAGAGAATCCGCTGACTTTCCCGAAAGTACCGCACTGGCGGCCATCGCGGGTCGATCCCAGAGCTTCGGCGCTGTCTTCGAGGATGGGGATGTCGTATTTTGCGCAGATGGGTTGGATGCGGGCAAAGTCAGCGCTGATGCCGTAAAGATCGACGACGACGACAGCTTTGGGCAATTTTCCGGCTTTGGCATCCTGAGCGAGTTTTTCTTCGAGCAGGCTGGGATCCATCTGCCAGCTGTCTTTTTCGGAATCGATGAATACGGGTTCAGCGCTGCAATATCGGATGATGTTGCATGAAGCGCTGAATGTGAAGTCCGAACAATAGACGCGATCGTCTTTTTGAATTCCCAGGGTCAGGAGTCCGAGATGGAGAGCGCTCGTTCCCGAGGCGAGGGCACAGACTGCGTGATCGGAAAGATATGCGCCGAGTTCCTGTTCGAATCTGTCGACGAATGGGCCGAGTGGTGCGATCCAATTGGAAGCGAAAGCGTCTGAAACAAATTTTTCTTCGATACCGCACATATGCGGAGGCGATAAGAATATACGTTCCTGCATGACAAACCTCTCTTGGTATTGGCGACGATTTGTCGTCCTGACTAAAAGATGACAATGCCACGTTTACCCACATAAAGCACTTATTTTTTGTATCCAATCGACCGTGTGTTAATGGTTATTTGGCTTTATTTTGCACTGCAGCCCAGATATAATAAAGATCAGGACTGCATTCCGGAGGCTGTCATGTCTGTAACAGGAATAAAAAAAGCAGCGGGTTTTACCTTAATAGAGTTATGTGCTGTCATCAGCATTATTGCGATTTTGGCTACAGTTGCGGTACTTGTATACAATAAGTTCAACATTTCCAAATATGACAGCGAGGCGATAGCCTCATTGCATGATCTTTATGCACAGGCGACTCATATTGTTACAGCGTGGGGGATTGTGACAAGTGGGGGAGGGTCGGAGAATTTTGGTGTGCAGGCGAATAAGTGTCTGACCTGGACTGAGACAGCAGATGTAGCCGTCATTGGTAATGAGGGGGAAGCGGCAGTCTGGGATAATCCTAAAGAATGGGCAGATCTTGGTCTGTCTCTGGATGGTACTCAGCATTGGGCGTATCAGATTTGTTTTGGTTTTATGCGCGATCCCAATGGTCAGATTCAGGTTGGGGAAGATGAACATGGGCCGATTTTTGTTGATGTTGCAACGAATGTAGAGGGATTTGTTATTGCAGCTTATAGAAAAGTTGACAATAATACCCGAGTGGTGTTGTTCGGATCAGGGCTTGAGGACGCACTTATTGATGTTTCCTGTATTCCGGGGGGAGCAGTTTTGGCTGGTGTGAATATGAAGGATGTATTAGGGGTAACTCTGGCTGCCTGTCCGTAATTGTGGGAGTTTAATATGAAACAGCATGGGTTTACGCTGATTGAAGTAATGATCGTCGTTGCCATTATTGCGGTATTGGCGGGAACTGCTGTACCTGTTTATACAGGTTACATCAATGGTGCTGCGCATGCTGAGGCAGAGACGATGCTTGCCGATATAGCATCGAAGGAAGAAGCCTATAACTCAGCGTGGGGATCATATATTGCAGCGAATGAGGGTTTTGGTGATTTACCCGATGCAGGTTCCCGTTCGCCGCAGGCAATTACCCAGGATGGTCCCTGGGTTCGACTGGGGTATCAGTATGATGCGGAGGGTGGACTGTTTGGTGGAACGGTTTATTTTCGTTATCAGGTAATTACAAATGATGGCAACAGCCATTATGCCATTGGAGCTTACCGGGAAAAGAGCGATGGTAAATCAGAATGCGCGATTCTAAGGGACAAAAACCGGCGAACGATTGTTTGGCTGGAGAATGATGGTTCAGGTGCGGCCAATTGTCCCACTTTGGAATAAACGAAAAAAAGCCACATCCGCTGGATGTGGCTTTTATTTTAATTGTAAATTGAGATTTAAATCTTCCTGATTGAAGATTTCTTCCGTAATGGTTCCCCGAATGTGTTTGTCCTGCGGAAAATCGCGTGCGAAGAGCAGATAGTTTTCGGAATATCCCTGCCACTGAATGCGATTATCATTAGTATTTCCGGCGATTTCCCATAGTACGCGTCCCCTGTATCCGATGGTTGACTGCAGGCGCTTTTGTCGAATGCTTTGGATGAGCGTTTCGGCTTCATTCCATCGTTCGCGTTTGACTGCAGGGGGAACGGGATTGGGAAGTGCTGCAGCAATCGTATTGGGGCGCGGTGAGAATCTGAACAAATGGACGTCATCAAAGGCGGCTTCCCGGATGAAGTCCAGGGTTTCCTTCCACATGTCCTGGGTTTCGCCGGGAAATCCGACGATGAGATCTGTCGATATTCTGACGTTTGGTATTTCGCTTCGAATCGTGCGGATTTTGTTCAGATAGCCGTCGATGGGAGTACGCCTGCGCATGGCGGTGAGCACGTCATTGCTTCCGCTTTGAACCGGAATATGAAAATGCGGACATAGTCTTTTATCTTCCCAGAGTTCCCAGAGTTCAGGGCGGATGTGCCAGGGTTCAATGGAGCTGAGTCTGAGGCGCTGAACGTCGGTTTGTGTGAGGATATCGCGGATGAGATCTTTAAGGCTGCGATTATCTTCGCGCCATGCGCCGAGCTGAACACCAGTCAGAACGATTTCCTTTTCACCGATTTCGAGGCATTTCTGGATTTCATGAATGACGTGTGCTGCGGGTTCACTGCGTTCTTTGCCTCTTGCAAGTCGTACTGCACAGTAGGTGCACTGATTGTTGCAGCCGTCCTGAATTTTGATGAAGCTGCGCATTCGGAGGCGATAGGAGGCTGAAGCGAGGGCTTTTTCTGCCTCATCCACATCCGATTCCGATTGAAACTCATCCATGGCATTGAGAATAATATCTGCCGCATTTGGACGATCTTTTCGCAGAATGTGAATGATTTTCTGGGTTCTGTTTTGCGATTGCTGCAGGAGATCTTCGTCTGACAGCGGAGTTTCTCCTTCGGCCATCAAATCGATGGCACATCCCATCAAAACGAGGAGTCTGGGGGCTAATGCGGCCATTCGTCTGGCAAAATTTCTGGATTTGCGCATGGCGTCACATGTGACGCCGCATGTATTGAGAATGATGACATCGGGAGAATCTTCCAGCGTCACCATCTTGTGTCCATGATCGACAAAAGATCTTGCCAGCTGTTCATTTTCAGCTTCATTGAGCCTACAACCTAGGAAGTGAAATGCAATATTCATGATGGATATCGTTTTTGGCTCTGTTATATGCGTATGGATATTGGATGAGCCGAGTTCTTTGAAGGGATCAGGTGCGGATTTGTCCATCCCCCCAGACGACGAATTTTCGCGTTGTCAGATCTTCGCATCCCATCGGTCCAAACGCATGGAGTTTGGATGTGGAGATGCCGATTTCGGCCCCCAGTCCCAGTTCTCCGCCATCAGCAAAACGCGTCGAAGCATTGACCAGAACCGTAGAACTGTTCAATTCGCGAACAAAGCGACGGGCGCATTCCGGATCTTCTGTCAGGATGGATTCGGTATGAAGCGAGCAATAACGGGTGATATGGGAGATGGCTTCGTCAATTCCTGAGACGCGTCTGACAGCCAGATCCAGGGACAGATATTCTTTGGGCCAGTCTTCTTCGGTTGCTGGAACCATGTTGAGTCGATTGCCAAAATCATTGCACATTGAATCATCTGCATGCAGGACTACGCCGTGATCACAAAGGGCTTTGCAGAGCCGGAATTGATCTTCGGATGAAAGGTTTTTATCCAGTAGCAGGGTTTCCATGGCATTGCATACGCCGGGGCGCTGGCATTTGGCGTTGAGCAGAATGGGAATCGCTTTGTCGATATTGGCCGTTTTTTCGACGAAGATATGACATACGCCTTTGTAGTGCTGGATCACCGGGATCGTCGCATTTTGTGAAACAAAACGAATGAGGCTTTCGCCGCCGCGCGGGATGAGTAAATCGATGAATTCGTTCTGACGTATGAGAACAGATACAGCCTCGCGGTCTGTCGTTTCGATCATCGTAACCGCATTTCGGGGCAGATTCTCGGCTTCAAGGGCATCGCGAATGATTTCGGCAATGGCAATATTGGAATGAATGGCTTCCTTGCCGCCTTTGAGAATGACTGCGTTTGCAGTTTTCAGGCAAAGTGCTGCGGCGTCGGAAGTAACATTGGGACGCGCTTCATAAATGATGGCAATGACGCCCAGAGGAATGCGCATTCTGGAAACTTTCAGTCCGTTAGGACGGATTCTTTCGTCTTCCATTCGTCCGACAACTTCGTCCTGAGCGGCAATTTGCTCAATGGATGACGCCATCAGTTCGATGCGTTTTTCGTCGAGTCTAAGCCGATCCTGCATAGCTTCCGATAAGCCTGTTTCCATGGCATGCTGCATATCCATCGCGTTTTGTGCAATGATTGCATCGCGTTGTTTTCTCAATTCAGAAGCGATTCTGCTGAGAGCCCTGATTCTTTGGTCTGCCGTGCTTTTGGCAAGTATTTGTGCGGCTTCCCGGGCCTTGGCTGCGCATTGAATTACGTATTCATCTGTATTCATCCGTCACACTCCACGACAGTCTGTTTGTCGATTTCCTTGCATACAATTTCAAAAATGAGCGGAAGATTTGATTCAATCGTCGAATGGCAGGCTTTATAGGTTTTGCCGAGCATTGAATTCGCATGATTGGCCGCATATTTATCCATGATGACCCAAAAAAGTTTTTCCGCCTCTTTGGAATGCGCCTGGAGATACTGGATAAAGGGGCGCGGAGCATCCGAAGGAAGCTTTTGGCTCGTTCGGTGTTCTTCATGCATTTGGGCAAATTCTTTGATGTAATCCTTCGAGAGTCTATCGATGATGTGATTGATATATCCGGGGCGAACCGATTTTACGGCGGCATAGGCTTTTTTTATGAAAATGCCTTTTAGTGAGCCCATGGCCTGAATCTGATGTTCGGCACTCTGCTCGAGTGAAGAAACGAACTGTTTATGGCGCTCCGGGTCTTCCAGAATGAACTGTAGTGGTTTTATGTCTTTCAAATCCTGTAACTCCTTGGATTATGAAAAAGCCCGGCGATTAGCCGGGCTTACAGATGAATGAAGAAAAAACTCAGAACACCACGGCGAGAAGAACTATCACGACGATGATGATAACAATGGCTATGATAAGGCCGACGATAACAGGGGTTGCGCTATTCTTTTTCGCTTTCAGCAGTTCCGGATCAATGGCTGCGAATTGCTGCGACATCCTGCCATTGAAAAATCCATATTCACTGTCTGCATCAAAATCATCCGCATCGTCATCGTCATCAAGCGCATAGCGGGATTTTGCGGGGGCTGCAGTGATGCCGAATGGTTTTGATTCAACTTTTGCTTTGTCAGCATCGACTTTTGCCTTTTCGTCTTCGGCCTTTGCCTTGTCAGCATCTGCTTTTGCCTTGTCAGCATCTGCTTTTGCCTTGTCAGCTACTGCTTTTGCCTTGCCGGCGTCTTCGGCTGCTGTCTTGGAGTGTTGTTCTGATTCAGGCTCCGTGCCGGAGGGATTATTATCTTCGTTTGGCACAGATTCCAATTCTGCATCGCTGAATTGTTCCTTGAGCTGATTGAATGCAGATGCTTCATCATCCTCTATGGCAGGCAGCAATTTTTCTGTCGGTTCCGGTTCCTTGGGGGCATTGGTACCCGAGGATTCGACAACAGGGAGAAGCTTTTCTGTAGGTTCGGGCTCTTGTTTGGCTTTATTTTTCTTTTTCTTGCCTTTCTTTTTGGATTTTTCACCGCTGTCACCGGATGCGCTGGAATCGGCGTCTTCGGCTTCTTTCTTAGCTTTTTCTCCGGCTTCTTTCTTAGCCTTTTCTTCGGCTTCTTTTCTTGCCTTTTCTTCGGCTTCTTTTCTTGCCTTTTCTTCGGCTTCCAGTCTTGCCTTTTCTTCGGCTTCTTTCTTAGCCTTTTCTTCAGCTTCTATTCTTGCCTTTTCTTCGGCTTCTTTCTTAGCTTTTTCTTCGGCTTCTTTCTTAGCTTTTTCTTCGGCTTCTTTTCTTGCCTTTTCTTCGGCTTCTTTCTTAGCTTTTTCTTCGGCCTCTTTCTTAGCTTTTTCTTCGGCCTCTTTTCTTGCCTTTTCTTCGGCTTCTTTCTTAGCTTTTTCTTCGGCTTCTTTTCTTGCCTTTTCTTCGGCTTCCAGTCTTGCTTTCTTTTCTGCCTTGTGTCGTTCCTTTGCCTGCCGTGCTTCTTCGAGTTGTCGTTCTAACGCAAGAATTTCCTCGTCGTCATCGTCATCGTCATCGTC
>JAFRYG010000077.1 GCA_017441205.1 Pseudomonadota bacterium | reverse complement strand
TTCGCCAGGGTATGCCGGCCTTGCCTTCAGTACAACAAATGACAGATGGGAGAATATCAAAATCAATTTCGAGTTGAGAAGTGAGGCGTTGGAGAACACCTACTGTTTTGCATATGTCCTGTTCAAAAACATGGCCCAAAACACTGTCGTCGACAGGGTAAATATCAGCAAGATGGCCGTGTCCAAAACAGGCAGAACAGCTTTCTCACTCATTTCTAACACTAAGTCATGTACCAGCTGCGTAATTTCCAATCTGCAGGATAATACGAACTACAGCAATGCGGGTAATACATATTTTATCGAAGATAGCAAGGCATCCGGCCTTTCAATGTACAATGTATTAATTAATTCAAATTATTATAAAAACAATGATTCCGACACTCCCGCAAAAGCTATCAATATCCTTATCCAGAACAACGCTCTAACCAAATGGGATTATGCCAATGAGAGCAGACCATACCCATACGTGTATGACAAAACCGACATCGCTGCGGGAAAGGTTACCGTAAATTTGCTGAACAACAACCTCAAGGCCGGCATCGTCAAATCCGGCAGCTACCTGCCGTGGGCACAGGACAACAAAGGTCGTTTCTATCTGAAATTCAATGCGGCAGACAGCGAGATTCGCGTCATTCCGTAAGTCAGAAGGGCACTGCAGGTGCCCCCGGTTGGTGTGCCGTATGCGCCATCAGCGCATAGGCACACCGGCGAGCCGTAGTGACGGCCCCACAGGGACATCACAAGGCGAGTAGAGCCGTGTCGTGACACGGCTCTATCAAAAAAAACGCCTCCCGGACGAACCGGAAGGCGCTCAATAAAACTCCTGCAGAGTGGGAGAATCAAATCCCTGCAAGTTTAACGATAGCTTCAAAGCCTTTGGGATCGAAGATGGCGATATCGGAAAGGACTTTGCGGTCGATTTCGACATTGTTTTTCTTCAGGCCGGCAATAAATGTGCTGTAGTTTTTGCCGAGGGCGCGAACTGCAGCGCTGATGCGGGCGATCCAGAGGACGCGATAGCTGCGTTTTTTGCTGCGGCGATCACGATAGGCATAGACGAGGCCATTGATAACCTGCTGTTTAGCCTGACGGAAACGCTTGCGACCACCACGGAAACCTTTAGCAAGCTTCAGCCAGCGATTGTGACGCTGACGACGCTTTGTACCTGTTTTAGCTCTTGCCATAATTTAGCCTCTCAAATTCAATGTTCGGAGGAGTAAAACTCGCTTTGGACCCGACACTGTTCAATCATCGTCTGAATCTCGGAGGAGCCCAATGCTCGCTTGACGACCCGGCCCAGACCACCACGAAACGCACGCTTACGCGTAAGGCATGCAGCGTTTCAGTTCTTTCACGACCGTTGCATCCGCAACAACCGCTTTGCGCAGACGACGTTTCTGCTTCGTCGTTTTATGGGTGAGGATATGGCTGTGATACGCATGATGACGTACGAGTTTGCCAGTAGCCGTCACTTTAAAACGCTTGGCAGTGCTGCGTTTTGTTTTCATTTTAGGCATGGTTGTTCTCCCTAATGTGTGACCAAACAGATGACAAGAAAAAACCCCAATTCCTTGGGGTTTTCACTATCATCACTCTCATAGGACCTAGCAGATTTGAACTGCTGACCCCTACCGTGTCAAGGTAGTGCTCTCCCACTGAGCTAAGATCCTCTGGTTGGACCTAGCAGATTTGAACTGCTGACCCCTACCGTGTCAAGGTAGTGCTCTCCCACTGAGCTAAGATCCAACACCATTGCACTTTACAGCGCAAGGACGGCGCGTCTTATACGTGTTAAATGGTACTTCGTCAAGTTCTTTTTTCGTTTTTTTTGCGACTGCTATTGCGGCCGCAATGGCCGCAATACGCCGCCGCGCGCGTCCTATGTGCTGCGCACATACGGTCGCGCATGCTCTGTGATGGGGAAATCATCCCAAATCGTGGGTTACGCTGCGCGTATCCGGTTCCCGGGGTTACGGTTCCCGGGGTTACGCCCTTCGGGCTCACCGTCCATGGGGTGCGCTGCGCTCACCGTCAGTGGGTTATGCTGCGCTCACCCACGGCTAATGGCTACGAATGTGACGCCCCGATGGGGCGTGTCTGATTTTTTTTATGATGCATTCATCCACTCATCATCTATGCAGACGTGTCGCGACACGTCTCTACAACACCCCCTAATTCCTAATTCCTAATTCCCCAAAACTCCCAACTCCCAACTTCCAACTTCCAACACCCAACTCTTTTTTTCTTTAATACTTTATTTTCGTCACATTGCTGTCATAATTAAGGAGGATTGTTTTCTTTAGGAGAGACCCATGAAAATCCGCAAACTTCATTATCTGCTGACACTTTCGGCACTGTGCTGCATCACCGCGTGCAGCGAGGATTCCACCTACAACATGCCGAAATCAACGACCTGCAGCAGCGACGATGACTGCTCTGGTTCCAAAATATGCAAGAATGGCAAGTGTGCTCAGCCATCCACCCAAAAAGATAAATGCACTGAAGATACAGATTGCAACGAACACCAGACGTGCAAAAGCGGAAAATGCGTGGACAAGCCCGACTCCCAAAAATGCAAAAAAAGCAGTGATTGTGACGATGAGGATAAAGTATGCCGGGAAGGCTACTGCTCCGATAAGGCTGGGGCAACGAAACCACCGGCCGATTCGCCAAAGAGCAATGTCAAGGATACAGACGGTGACACCATTGCAGATATCTATGACACCTGCGATGACGACACCGACGACGATGGAATTGTGAACTGTAAGGACGAAGACAGCGACGGCGATACTATTCCGGATTCCGTCGAAGCCAATCATGACGGAGATCCTTCGAACACCCCAAACGACGCCGATAATGATGGCACTTATGATTTTATGGACCTGGATTCCGACGACAATGGCATCCCGGATGCCACAGAAGCCGGAAAGAATCCCAATAAGCCCGTCGACACGGATGGTGACACCGTTCCCGACTACATCACATTCGATAACGATGGCGACATGGTCGATGATGTCGATGAAATCGTCGGGCTTACGCCCCCGGGAGACATCCACCCTGGCCGCAAATGCGGCAATGACTGGTGTACCCCCGGAACGCCCAAAAAGCCCTGGGATTCCGACGGCGATACCATCCCGGATTACCTCGATACAGACAGCGACGGCGATACCATCCCGGACAGCATTGAAATGAGAGATGACACCGACAATGATGGTATCCTCGATCGATACGATCCCGACAGCGACAACGATGGTATTCCAGACAGCAAGGAAGTTGACGCAAACGGCAAGCCCCTCTCTTACGAAAAAGACGGAAACATCATTTATTGCTTCCGGACAGACGACTGCGATAACGACGCACTGCCCGACAGCAAGGAAGTCGACTGCGGAAATGGAGATCCCAAATTCAATGACGACAGCGACGGTGACGGCTATCCCGACGGCGCGGAATACATGGCCGCGGAGTACGCACTCAAACACGGACTGCTCAACGGAGGGAAAATTTCGTCCGCCAAAGAACTCGTCTGCAACAAAAAACTCGGGGTCAAGGATGTCTTCGAATTCTATTTTGCTCTTCCTTACGGCGGAATCCCGCAGGACGACGATCTTCTCTTTGAACCGAGCGTCAAAAAGCTCGATCTCGTCTTCAATGTCGACACCACCGAATCCATGACGGATGCCATCAATAACGTCAAAACCAATATCAACGGCGTCATTCAGAGCATTCAGAAAATGGTTCCCGACAGCGGCATCGGCCTGACCAATTTTGACGACTTCCCGGTTGCCTATCCCGTTGTAGTCAATGGCAACCAAACATTCTATACCATGTGCGGCCAGGAACTTGCCGGAGATCTCCCCTTTAGAGTACTGGGTGATATTTCCACAGATGCCAGCGTAATCCAAAAATACACGACCGATCCCCTCTTCAAAACCCGCAGCGGCGCAGATGGTCCCGAAAGCGGCGCGGAATCCCTCTATCAAATTGCCACCGGCGAAGGTGTTTCCTGGACTGCAGGCTCATACACAGGAAACTTTATCGTTGGCATCGATGGACACAACATCACTTATACTGAAGGCACCTATAGCTGGAAAGCCGGTTCTGTGCCCAAAAAGACAAACGCTCCCAATACATGGGGCGGCGTCAACTTCAGAAATGAATCCCTCCCCATCGTCATTCACACCACAGACATTGCTTCGCACGATGAACTGGATTTTCTGGGCGGCAATGTCATCATCGATGGACCGCTGCAATTCCCCTATCCCAAAGATGTCGTCAATCCGCACTACACCAGAGACCTCCTGCCTGCGCTCAAGAGAACCGGCATACGTGTCATCACGCTCAATGTCGCATCCCATGGCAGCACCGAGTTTTCAGCAGACGATCTAATGCAAATGACCACTTGGTCCAAAGAATCCAAAGCCATTGTTCCCGCATGCGCGTTCGATAATAAATGCGGCAAAAACAAATGCTGCCTCGGCGCAGAAACCTCCGATCCCATCTCCATCGACGGGCGCGACAATCAATGCATACTCGCCTATAAATCCTCGCAATCCAATGTATCCGACACCGTCGTTCAGGGCGTCGATGCGCTCATTAAATACGGAACCTATACGGTTGCGACCAAAATCAGGGGCGAGGAAATCATCGGAAAGAGCATAGATACTTCATGCTTCATCAAGCAGGTCGTCGCAACAACTTACGTTCCGCCTCCGCAGGAACCCGAAAAATCGTGCAACCCGGTAGCTATCCCCACAAAAGTCGACAATTCGTCCTACGAAAACGGATTTGAAAACTTCGCTCCGGGCACTTCCAATGCCAGTAAAAAAGGCGCTGAGCTTCATTTCACAGTCGTCGCACAAAATGACAATTGCGTTGCCCAGACCGCAGAAGCTCAGTTCTTTACGGCCTATATCGAAGTCTATGATCCGACGACCGGCGTTTCATTCGGCGAGCGCAAAGTCTCCATCATCGTTCCCGGCGGAACCTCTTCGCAGGTCAACTAATACGCGCTCCTAAATTCAATGCTGCGCAGCACACCATACGAAATGCGCAGCATTTCAGGGGGCGTGGGGAAGCTGGCTCCCCACCACAAAACTATTTCGGGCAAGTATCAAAATCACGACTAAGCCCATAAGACGAAGCAGAATTTTTCCACCACGTGTTTTCTGCATTCTTCATAGCACAGAAATTCTCCTTCGACATTGCCGAACCCCTAAACATATATGATGTACTCGGCGAAGAGCTGAGTTTCCATCCGCTCAGATTCTGATTAAAAGTGCTTGCATTACAAAACATGTAGTACATGCTCCTGACATTCGATACATCCCAGCTGCCGATATCCTGATTAAAAGCCTTCGCACCTTCAAACATATCACTCATATCTTCGACATTCGATACATTCCACTCCCCGATATCCTGATTAAATTTCTGTGCGTCAGAAAACATATAGTTCATATTTTCTGCATTCGACAAATCCCAGCTGCCGATATTCTGATTAAACTCAAACGCTCTCTGAAACATATAACTCAAATTTTCCACATTCGACATATCCCATTTTCCGATATCCTGATTAAAAGCGATGGCATCCTTAAACATATAGCTCATATTCTCTACGTTCGACGTATCCCAGCTGCCAATATCCTGATTGAATAATTTCGCTTCCGAAAACATATAACTCATATCTTTGACGTTACCGGTATTCCAGCTTCCGATCTCCTGATTGAATGTATTATTCCTGTAAAACATAAAACTCATATCTTTGACATTCGACATATCCCAGTTATTAATATAATACCATCCATTCGTTTTGATCTCGGATCGGCAGAACATTCCACGCGTCGATGTCAGTTTGGTAGCATCCGGAATATCGACGGGAGACATTTTTTTGAATTCCGTGGCATTGGCAAATGCCCCCATCCCCAAACCGACAGGTCCAAAAGACTCTATTCGCTCAAGAGAACCAATAACATTACCACTGCATGAATAGCCGACATCATGCATCGCCCAGCCATCGAGCGTGCCGGTCACTTTAACATGATACTCGCCTGATTTCTCATATTGATGCTCCAGTTCCGATCCCGGGCAGGACGTAACCGTTTCTTTTGCACCATCTCCCCAGTCGATGGTAAAATTACATGCAGTTGCTTTATCTATCGGAAAATATAAATAAGATCCCCGAACATTCCAGACCGTCTCGAATACTTTCGGAGCGCACCGGCCATCCGGACGGCAAAAATACTTGTCGCTGATGCACTGATCATCGGCCATGCAACGATAGGAACAGCGATAGCCGATAAAACTGTCGCAGAATCCCGAATCGCAGTCGCTGTCCTTTTTACATTCTGCCCCATCCTTCAAATCAAATTCATCGATCATATAATTGTGATTTTCATCGACCAGCGGATGGACATTTGCGCGAATCATCACGGACTTGGCAACAGCAAGATCATCGCGGATGATGATATCCGAAAAACAATCTGCTTCGACGGGCTTACCGGTAACCTGAACTGTCGTGTATTCCGTTTCCAGAGCCACCGCATTCACGACCTCAATGCAATTCGGGTTCGACATCTGAATCGATACATTCTTTCCGATCTGCGGCACTTCATCGATGATATACGACACGACAAATCCCTGCGAATGTCCTGCAGCAATATCGAGCGTTTTCGTGGATAACTTTATATATACACAGGTACCCGAAGCATCGCAGTCAATGCATTGATTTTCTATACATCTGCCCTTGCAGGTTTCCTGATCGACCCATTCATAATCGATACATTTCTGAACGACATTCTGATTGCACCGCAGTGTGTCATTCTCACAACCCGATGCGACACAGGCATTATCGATACATTTCTCATTTTTCTGGCACAGTTCGGTCTGCCATGTTCCTTCACGACATACGACCTTCGTCTTTTCATCGTAACACTTGACATCACCGTCTGTACAGCCCGGCGTCAGACACTCGCCGGTCCTGGCGTCACACCCCAGTTCGCAGGGTTCCGAATCCACCCAGTCATGATCGACGCATTTCTGCGGAACATTGTCCCGGCATTGCCGGGCATCATCGTCACATACCCAGTGAATGCAGCTGCCATCCACGCATTTCTCATCCTTCTGACACGATTCCTTCTGCCATTCACCGTCCTGACAAAATACGCGTTCCTTCGCATCCGAGCACTTGACATCATCGGACTTACAGCTTTTGGACAGGCAAGTTCCTGTATCGTGATCACATCCATATTCACAGCTTTCAATCAGCTTATCATCGCTGCAGCGATATTGATCGCTCCCCTTGCAGACATATTCCGATTTGCAGCTATTTTTTTCGCCCACGGGAACACACTCTGCGGCATTCGTGGACTGCTTGTAGCCATCCTCACACTCATACTGACACACATACTTTGATGTACAATCGGTCGCGACAGAATGCTTGGGAATAAATTTGCTGCATTGATCGAGTATCGGCGTCTCACGCGTCCCACTGACAGCCGGTGCACACTGGCATTCGAGCGTACCCAGATCATCGTCGGTCTTGCCGTATCCGCAAAGTCCAGGCTCGCGAACATCATTCATCGTACAGGCATTCATCGCGGCGACAATTGCCAGACATAAGGAAAGCATCCCCAAATAACTGCCGATACGGTGCTGTTTGAACACAGCATTTCCGATTACAGTTTTTTTCATTTAAAACGCTCCTTCTGCCATATCTGACAATCAATACCAACACACTCACGGATACACCCCGCCTCGTGCAAGTATATCAAAAAACAATTGATGCCGCAAACACTTAGCTTCATGAAAGCATCTGCAGCAGTGCGTTGTATCTTTCATTCCATCAAAGATTACGGCAATCCGCTCAGAGCTGCAATACCTTCAGGACTATTATCTATTTAATTTACGCAGAACAATAATATATCGTAAGCGCTCAATAATCCCCCGTATGTTCAATGGCCCCTGGATAAACTATGAAAACGTTGTCAACGTTGACAACGTTGACAACGTTTTCAACATACTAGCCAGGAGTAGTCATGAAGGTTTCAAAGTTTAAAGAGATGGCT
>JAFRYG010000009.1 GCA_017441205.1 Pseudomonadota bacterium | reverse complement strand
GTTGGCGCGTAGCGGCTACCGGGGGACAAATGAAATGCACCAAAATCAATCCCCGTAGGGGATGCCCCAGGAAAAGGAAAATCGTATATTGTTGTCATTATCTATGGCCAGTACAATAGCTTATAGCTTATAGTAGCATTCGCGTGTCACAGAAAAGGCCATGACCTTCACGATTGTTGGGAAATCGCCCTGAAGGGGCGATAAGAGTACAGCCCGGGGTGGAGCGTTAGCGCAACCCCGGGAAAGGTGATTACCCCCATATTTTAGCCCTGAAGGGGCGACAGGCAAAAAAAACAAAACAAAACTCGACGTTCTTGCCTCCCAAGCCCCCTCTCCGTAAACGGCGATGGGGAGCGTGTTTCAGAAATACATAATAAATATTCAGAGGTTCTATTGTAGCTGCACGCAGAAAGTGTGCTACTGTCTTTCTCCATGAATTACATTTATTTTGGAAATATAATACCAAATCAATGCGTTTGCGTTTAAAGTCGTCATGTCTGAACCATTTAATTCACGACGTTCTTAAACTTCAGTTCAACAAGGAAATATAATGAAACATTTACTCACGACACTACTGGTCATGCTGCTGGCTGTTGCCTGCTCACCGCAAAAAACCGAGCCACAGCCCGCCGAGGCCCCACAGGCCCCGCAAGCCCAGCAGGACAAACAAGAAACGGCGCAGCCCGCTCAGGAAACAGCTCCCGCAAATGCGGAAGCCCAGGCACCACAGGCCGAACATCACGCAGGCATGGTTCACGATCCGTCCAATCCGCCGGTCGATTGTCCCCTGCGAAAACAAGGCCTCGATCCAACCCAAATGAAGCCCTTTGAACAGATGGAAGCCTACATCCAGTTCCTCGACCGCGAAGATCGCAAGATCTGGCAAAAACCTCAGGAAATCGTCGATCAGATGCAGCTCAAAGGCAGTGAACGCGTACTCGATCTGGGCGCAGGTTCAGGCTATTTTTCATTCCCGATATCGCAAAAACTCACGACGGGACGTCTCTTTGCCGCTGATGTCGAACCCGAGATGATTCGCCACATTCACCATCATGCCATGCTCAAGGGCATACAAAACATCGAGGTGAAGCTCATCGACCCGCAAAAGCCCGAAATTCCAGAAAACATCGATATCGTATTCATGTGCGATGTCATGCATCACATCGCCAGCCCAGTCGAATGGATGTCAGGCATTGTAAACCAGCTTCCCGCTGGCGCTCAGTTCCATATTATTGAATTCAAACAGGGCGAAATTCCCAACGGGCCACCCGAAAGCGCAAAAATTGCCCCGGAAAAATTGCTCGAAATCGCCAAATCTTCCGGTCTTGAATTGGACCATGAAGTCAAGGATTTATTACCTTATCAAATCTATTATATTTTCAGAAAAGCCCAATAATATATGGCAATTCTTTATATAATTTGCTCGCCTTGAGACGTGTCGCAACACATCTCTACGGCTCGCTGGCCGCTGCTATTGGCCTTCAGCCAATACGCTGCGGCATGATATTATTTTGAGCGACATGCAGCGACACGTCGTTGATTGCCTTGCTGCGAACACGCAGCTCACCATAACCAGCAATTATCTTTTTTTCAGGATGACGAGCTCTGCATCAACACCATCCTTGCCATACTCGCTCACTAAAATATAATGTTCATCGCAGGCAATCCCAAAGCAACGGCCTTCGACGCCTTGCTTTTCGACCTGATTTCCCCAATATACAGCATTATCATCGAGCAATTTAACAGCATTGCCATTGACATGGTATTCCATATTTACGAACGATCCCTGCAAAATAAAGAGATTGTTGATTTTGGGCATACCGCTGATACTGAGTGCATTTACTTCATCGATGAGCTGCTGTTTGATGGGAGATGTGGCATGAGGCAGTTCATCTGCAGGCAATTTCCAGCGTTTTAAGCTGGGATAAAACTGGCGAAGCACATCTTTATAGGCTTCTTTGGTCAGGTTCTGACCGGTATTTTTATTGAATTCATCCACGAATTGAGCGCAGAATTCTACCATTTCCTCCATCGTAAAGTCACCAGTAAATGCGCCATCTTTATAACAATATGTACAGTATTCCCCATTCCTGCTGCCATCTGCATTCGTACCGAGAATACCATCATTGAGTGGCATTCCGCAACTCTGACAAAACACTTGTTCCATTTTTCCTCCAACTTTGATCAGTGAACACGGGTAATTATACCCATGAACAAAATAACATTTATTCGATATTTGTCAATGCGTATTAACGTGCAGTCAGGACCGCCACTTTTAAACACGATACATTAACGCGCAGCGCCGCGAGCCGTATGCGCACAGCCGGTAGAGACGTTCGGGCGAACGTCTCTGGCGAGCACATAGGCGAGCGCAACAGGGCCGTATGCGCATTGCGCATAGGCCCGCAAGCGAGCTGCAGGGGTTACCCCAAAGCGAGCAAACGACATTATTATTATGCAATGTGAATTTTCAAACTCATAAAAAAGCGCTTGTAACATTTGGCATGCTTGCGTAAAATTATAGTTCAATACCGACAGGGTATAACGATATTAAGGACAACCATATTGCAAGGACATTATACCAATGAGAAAGACCTATCTTCTGTGTGTGGTGTACATGTGTCTGGGGATTTGCGGATGCTCGGATGGTGCTTCGGAAGTTAAAACCGAAGGCGACCAGGAAAGCCCCTCAAAGTGCGGGAATGAATGCACAGACGATGTTTGTGACGGAATCAGTGGCGTGAATAAATGCCTCGATACGAATCATGACGGATGTCTGGAAGTCGTCCGGGAAGACTGCCCTTCGGGTACGTCATGTTCAGATGGCCGCTGTGTATCAAAGCCAACAGACTGCAGTAACAGCTGCAAAGGTGATAACGTTTGCGAGGGAGAGAAACTCAAAACATGCAAAGACGCCGATGGCGACGGATGCAGGGAATGGGTCGTGGAGGATTGTCCCCCGAATATGGTATGTTCCGACGGCACTTGTCAGGACGCCAAAGAGCCATGCCGGAATACCTGTGATGGTCCCGATGAATGTGACGGAAAGTCGAGTTACAAAACATGTACAGACAATAACGGCGATGGCTGCAGGGAATGGGTGACGCAAAAATGTGCCGAAGGAACGGAATGCTCGAACGGTATATGCCAGGCACCGACCCAGACCTGTAAGAATGCATGCAGCGGCCCCGATGTATGTGATGGCACGTCAGGATTTAAGACCTGCAAGGATAGTGATAACGATGGATGCAAGGAGTGGGTCGCACAAAGCTGCGATCCCGGAAAGGTCTGTTCCGGAGGCAAATGCAGCACACCCGCCTGCAAATATACCAAAGCCACAGATCCGGGTTTGGATCCCTTGCCCGGCGAATCCGCTCCCGGGAAATCCGAGTCTGTAAAAAACGGCAGTTTTACGGATGAATATCTATATGATGCGACCAGTTATATCAAAATAGGTGCGCGCCGGGAGTGGGGCGGAAGTATCATTTTCTTCGGCCTTACAGACGGCAACAAGGGCACGAACAACACCAACACCATCGACAGCAACGATACAGGCCGTGAGGTCCAGGTCGCAATTTATGACCGTTCACGCCTCAGGCAAAACTGTGCTTACAATGCTTCGTGCGGTTACCCAACATGTGAGGAAAATATTACTCACCTGGGATGGAACCCCGTTCAGGGAGGCAACCGCTGTAATGTGGGTTCGGGCTATAAGTCAGTCAACAATAAAAATGGGATTATGGAAATTGTAACGATACCGCTGCACTGGAACCCCAATTGGGATTTTAAGGATTGCACGTCCTCTGGCTGTGATACGGACTTAAGGAATCTCAGATCTGATGTCCAGCTGACGCAGCGCCTTCGCTTTGTCAGCACCAACGTTGTCGAGCTTTTCTATAGCATCAAAAACCTCGCGGCGATTGATCATACGCCTTACGAACAGGAATTGCCAACGTTGTACACAACTTATGGTGCAAATGATTTGGGCGATTACAGACGCCTGATGACGCCCGACAAGACTGAGATTACCATCCCTGGTGTCATCAAGTTTACGACCTCTGCCCCCTGGGTTACGCTGCAAAATGCCGACCTGAATTATGGCGTGGGACTTTTATACGAGAATGGCCTGCTTCATTATTCGGGATGGCAGAAGCTCGGTGTATTTAATAATGTCCGTTCGGATATTACGTTTGGCCTTCCGGCCAACGGGACGGTCAATGCGCGCGCCTACCTCATGCTTGGTGGGTTTGACACAATCAAGTCACTCGCCAATAATTTAATGCAGACGTTGCCGCCATTCGGCGTAGTGGATGTCCCGGCGGAAGGTGCTGCGGTTTCGGGCAGCAATGTCACTGTGAGCGGCTGGGCACTCGACAACAAAAGCGTGAGCAAGGTCATCGCAAAAATCGACGAAGATAAAACATTCAACCTGAAGTACGGAACATCGCGTCCGGATGTCTGCAAGATCTGGGTCGGCTATCCAACATGCGATAAAGTCGGATATACGGGCACCATCGATGTTTCTTCACTCGACACCAATTGCAAGCATCTGCTCGAGATCATCGCCACGGACGGGGACGGCAATGAGCGCACGATCGCACGCCGCCTGCTGACGGTCAAATAGCTTTGAGGGGCGCGGCCTGTTTCGCTGCGCTCAACACGGCCTGCGCGCGCGGCTATCTGCGATACGCCGCGCTTATTTTTTGATTAATACCATCTACCCCACTCCTAATCATTCCAGACAATAACCGTGTATGTTCATCCGCAATCACATAAGGAAGCTTTTTCAGGACATACCATTGGTAATTTGGTCAATAAAATGTCGGGGTGAACAGTTCTTTGGGCAGATCATATAAATCCGCCCATGAAAAATTGCTATTATTATTTCGCCAGGCGTTCGGCAATTTCCTGCATCTGAGACAGTGCATCCGTCTCGCGAATGGCACCGGGAACATTCATGTTGCCAAAGAAATGTTCCTCATAGCTCCAGCCCAGAAAATCAGAACTTCCTTTCATCGCATCGGTGATCCCTTTGTGCACACCGCTGTCCACCGGCTGACCGGATGTCGCAAGGACGACGCAGTGTTTGCCTTTGACATCTTTTCCGCCCACCATAAATGCATAGAAATGATCGATAATGGATTTAATCTGGCCGGGAACCGTAAACCAGTAAACAGGCATCGTAAATACGACGACATCCGATGCCAGAATTGCATCGGCAACCGCATCAAATCCATGCTCGAACGCACAGGCATGGCCATTTTTATAGCATCCGTTGCATGCGCGGCAGCCAATGATATTCAGCTTGCATGCATCGAAACGCATTACCTCTGCACCCGCTTTTTCGGCACTTTGTATAAAAGCTTCGGCCAATGCATTGCTGTTTCCAGCCTTTCTTGGACTTCCCGTAATCACTGTAATTTTCTTCATTTTCCTTCTCCTGTTATACTCTAAGCACCATGCTCAGAACATATCAAATGCTTTTGCCCAATTTATAAGCATCCTCGCCATATTTTGTATTTTTAATCGAACCTGCCGTCCAGACGCCCGGCGCAATCACCATCCCAGCATCTTTCCAGCCGAGATATTTTATCAGCGTTTTATAATGTGCGGTCATCGCTTCGGCTTCCGATTTTGAGGTATCTGCATAGGCCATCATAAAGACGGCTTTTTTAGAAGCACCTTTGATTTGTCCGTTAATCGCATAGAACCTGTCGATGACACGTTTCAGCTGCGATGAAAAACCAAAATAATACATCGGCGATACAAAAGCGACGAGATCTGCTTCGATCAGTTTCGGACGCAGTTTTGAGAAATCATCGTCATAGATGCATGGCCCATTCATGTTGCAATGGTTACAGCCAATACATCCCGAAACATCGCTGCGAGCACAATCAAATTTAAATACTTCGTGACCGGCTTCGGTGGTTCAATGTCCGTAATATCCATAATTGCCATATTAGAAACTGCTTTCGTAAAGGCTCGATTTCTTTTTAATTCTAATATACTTTTTCTATCGGTCGCATCCGCCACACAAAATTCAATTTGTTTTGCATATTGTGATT
>JAFRYG010000076.1 GCA_017441205.1 Pseudomonadota bacterium | reverse complement strand
TCGTCTCCCGCGCCTGTCGGCACTTCGGCTCGTGCCTGGCCGTTGCTCACTGGGCTCTGCGATTCGCACCGTTCACCGGACGGTGCAAATCTCGGCCCCCCGCAGAGGGGGTAGGCGCGTATTTGCGCAGCAAATAGCGCCGCAGGGGGCTCTGCCCCCTCACAAAAAGGGGGAGGCGCGTATTTGCGCAGCAAATAGCGCCGCAGGGGGCTCTGCCCCCTCACAAAAAAAAGAACAGAGATTCCCGGGCCAATCCTCCCTTCAACATTTGATACATTATCATAGCATTCTGGGAACGATTGCGGTAAAGCGCGCATTCAGTTTTTATCATTCGCAACAGCGAATCAAAGGAGATCTCCCAATGGCTCTAAAACTGGACAAAGTCTGGACATTTACAAAAGAAACGTTCTGGATCACCGTTGGATTGGCTCTGTATGCCTGTGCATGGAATATTTTCGTACTGCCCCATCAATTCGTCGGCGGCGGCCTGGGCGGTATCAGCGCCATGATTTTTTATCTCACGGGCATCCCGGTTTCTGCATCCTATCTCGGCTTTAACGTCATTCTCTGCGCAGTGGCACTCGCCATTCTCGGCCGTGAATTCAGTATCAAAACAGTCATCGGCATTTTGGGACTGACATTTTTCCTGTGGCTCATTCCCGTCCCGGATCCGGAAAATCCCGTCATTACCGAAAAACTCCTGAGCGCCATCATGGGCGGTGTCATCGGCGGAGCCGGCGTCGCAACTTATCTGCTGCACGGTGCTTCGACCGGAGGTTCCGATATCGTCGTCATGATCATCTCCAAATACAAAAATGTCAGCTGGGGAAAGGTTTACCTGATATTTGATGCCTGCGTCATTTCATCATCCATCTTTCTGAACCACTCCATCGAAACCGTTGCCTACGGCTTCGTTTTCATGGGCGTTTCCGCATACGCCATCGATATGGTCAGCAACGGCCGGCGCCAATCGGTTCAGATGTTCATCTTTACCTCAAAATACCGCGAAGTCGCCGATCAAATCATTCACCGGCACCACCGCGGCGCAACGCTGTTTGAATCGATCGGCTGGTACACCAAGCAGCACCGCAAGACGATCTTCCTCGTCGCACGCAAACGCGAATCCCAGGAAATCTTTAAAACCGTCAAAGCTATCGACGAAAACGCATTTATCGCAGTATCCAACGTCATGAGCGTATTCGGCATGGGTTTTGATGCCATCAAGGCCGGGTTCAGCAAAGCAGCCCTCAAGGACGAAAATGGAAATATCATCGACACATCCAAACCATCTTCCGATGACGAAGAATCAACGGATATATTCAAACCCAGTGACGGCATCGTCGAAGGCGCCGTAAACGCAGAATTGCTCGCTGACGAAAATGCTGCAGTAAAACGCATTCAGGAAGGACGGGCTAACGAATACAATCCCAACTGGACGACACCCCCGTCGGAACTCATGGAAATTCCGGAAATGCCTCTCATTCCCAAAGATATGCACGAACACGCAATCAATGAATATGCTTCAAAACCAAACTGGCAGAGCGTTCAGCGTCCTTCCTAGTCCTTCCCGAGATTTGGCGATACAACATTTTCGTAGGACAGAGTTAAGATTTTTTCTATAAAACCAAGCCCCCTGAAGGGGGCTTTTTTTATTGCTGATCAGATTCGACAGGTGCCGGAACTATGGTCGAATCCGTCGGATAACACTTATCATCCACACAATACTCATCGGGTTCGCAGTTACATACCGGAATGTAACCGCTGTCGTCACTGCAGGCAGTGACGACAGCCATGAGCAAAACAAACGCAAATAATCTTTTCATGAATACCTAGCCCTGAGGAATACCGACATTGTTGGCAAGTCCGGGTGAGTAGGGATTCTGTACAGAAGCATCCGCTGGCTTAATATCAGAATGCTTGATGAAGACCTCTGCACCATTTTCATTGGATGCTGGGCTGTCCGGACGTGCAGCGGATATACCTGATTCCGCTATCTCGGGAATGTACGCCTTTTGAAGCGGTGTGTTGTCGCTGCGCTGAATGAGTGTAACATTATAGGCACCCGCATTGGGGATTGCGCTGGAGATGTTGTTGGATTTCATCGACGTTGCATCAAAATCGAGCGCGGTCAGATTCTGATCAGCCGGGTAGATGACGAGATATTTCTTGGCATCGATGCAGGATTCTGTAAAATCGATCTCGGCTTCATTCACAGATAACTTCAGATTTCTCAGATAAAGCTTGTCGCCTGTCGTGTTGTACAGCTCAATGAACTTCATCTGGTTGTTGTTGGAATGTTCCATCTTTGCCGAAGTGTTCGGATTGGTGAAGATTTCATTGACGATGATCTGACCAGATCCCGAAACCATCTTGCAGTCTGCACCTTTGCAAAGATTGCCTTCGCACTTGAAGGAAAGACAGTCGTCGTTGCTGTTGCAGGCTTTTTCATTATCGCATTTCTGGGCGCACGAACCACCACAGTCCGTGTCGCTCTCATCGCCATTCTTTATACCGTCGCTGCATGAGACCGATGGGCCCGCAGAAACGCATACACCGCCTTCGCACTTACCGGACACACAGTCAGTCGGCGCATAACAGGCTTTGCCATCTGCGCAGGCAGAACACGAACCGCCGCAGTCCGTATCGGACTCGTCACCATTTTTTGCACTGTCATTGCAGTCACCCGCAGGGCCAGGGCCAGGTCCCGAAGATTCCGCACATACACCGCCTTCGCAGTTTCCGGACGTACAGTCACCGTTGGCGCTGCAGGATTTTCCATTTGCACAGGGGCTGCAGGAACCACCGCAATCGGTGTCGGTCTCATCACCGTCTTTTTTACTGTTGGAACAAGTCTCACCCGGCTGCGGATCTTCACCATCCTCAGCGCAAGTTCCCTCTTCGCACTTGCCGCTGCTGCAGTCGGAGTTCTTTTTGCAATCCTTGCCATCCTCGCATTTATTGCACTCGCCGCCGCCGCAATCGACATCGGTCTCGTTGCCATCTTGTTTTTTATTGGAACAGGTCTTAGGCAGTTCGACGTCACTATCATCGACACAAACTTTCGATTCACACTTTCCGCTGGCACAGTCTTTATTCTTTTTGCATTTATTGCCACCAGCACAACCCAACGAACATGAACCGCCGCAGTCCACGTCCGTTTCATCGCCGTTTTTCACACCATCGAAACACGAAATGCAATGACCATCATCACAGGTATAAACCGCATCTTTCGGACAGTCCGAATCCTTTTCACAATCCTGCTGAATGCAGACACTTTCATCCGGATCACACAATCCGGATAAACAATCCTCGTCTGCGTCGCATCCTTTATTCAATTTACAGGGCGAGCAGGGACCACCGCAATCCTTGTCCGTTTCATCGCCGTTTTGCACACCATCTGTACAGGTATTGCAAACTCCCTTTTTCATGTTGCAGCTGTGAGCAGGCGCTTTACAATCCTTGTCTTTGGTGCATGTGGCTTCTACACATTCGCTCTTTTCGCAACGACCGCTTTCGCAGTCTTCGTTATTATCGCAGCTCTGCTCAAGTTCGCATTTCTTATCGCAAACACCACCACAGTCAACATCGGATTCGGCTTCATCCTCAACGCCATTGTTGCAATCGAGCTTTTTACTCTGATCGACACAGGAACTCCGACCGATATCGCATGTAAAAATGACAGGATCCGGGCAATCATCAACAGTAATGCATCCGCCGATAGTTTCGCCTTTATCGCATCCATACATGCTCATGGCAGCCAAAGCACTTAAGCATGCTATCGCAAGTTTCTGATGACTCTTCATAATGTGAACCTCCACCAACACAAAAGAGAAAACAGAGGTATTTTAGATGGATTTTCAGGAATATTCAAAGCGAAAAATGGATATCGCCTTAAAAATCAAATTATCACAAACAAAAAAAGCCGCCAAACAACACTGTCCGGCGGCCATCCTGATACATTCTCCATTAATCCGGCATCGGATCTTCCCCCACCCGATCAATGGCATAGCGCGACACACCAGTCGCTGCGACTTCGCTCTTCAGATTGTACTTGCGCGATACCTGCTCAAATTCATCCAAAACGAGACGCATCACTTCGCGCTTTTTGCGGAATGGCATAAATGCTGACTTAAAACCATCCACGACGAGACGCTTCACCTCATCGTAAGTCAAATGAAATACCTGACAGGCCAGCTTGTATTCCTCCGTAATGCTCGTATCGGTCACGAGACGATTATCGGTATTGAGCGTCACCCTGAGACCAAAATCCATATAGAACTTCAAAGGATGGTTCTCGATGGCATCGACTGCAGCCGTCTGAACATTGCTCTTCAAACAGACCTCAAGCGGAATGCGGTGATCATTAATATAGTTCAGCAAATCCCCATTCTCACGCAGCCTCGTGCCATGACCGATGCGATGCGCATTGCAGTCGTGAATGGCCTGATGTATCGAACTCGGACCATAGGCTTCACCCGCATGAACCGTCGAGTTCAAGTTGTTTTTGCGAACATACGCAAAAGCCTCGCGGTGCCTTTCTGCAGGATTGTCAACCTCTCCGCCGGCGAGATCAAATCCAACTACACCCTTGTTCTTAAATGCTACCGCGAGCTCTGCCAGACGAAGTGAAGTCTGGGGAGGCATGTGACGAAGTGCACAGATTATCTGCCCGCTCATTATCCCGTACTTTTTCTTTGCTTCGCGAAGACCTGCTGCCACCGATTCCACAATCACCGGAAGTGACAGACCATTGCGCTGATGCAAAATCGGACTATAGCGAACTTCGATGTAACGGCAGTTCTCCAGCGCCGCATCCTCGGCAAGTTCAAAAGCCACGCGCGTCAGGGCATCCTCGTCCTGAAGAACAAGATTTGTCGTATCAAATACACGAAGATAACTCTCCAGGTTCTCATGAATACCGCCAATATTCAGAATTTCTTTGAGTCGCTGCGGTTCATACGAAGGCAAAATAATGCTGCGTTCCTGAGCAAGTTCGATGAGCGATTCCACGCGAAGCGATCCATCCAGATGAACGTGAAGATCCGTCTTGGGAATATCGTGCAGAAATCCTTCCGGTAACTGATTCATATTCTACCTCCCAGGAGATTTGTCATTTTTTGACCAGATAACAGGTCGTTCTATCAAATTTAATGTTTGGATTCATTCAAGGCAATCAAAAAACATCCCGGAAAATGATAAAATATGCAGGCGCACAGCCACTTTCCTGTAGGTATTTATCCTACCACAAGCGTTTGCCGACAGTTGCGATCATTAAATAATATGCAAACATCCGGAACGCAGATCACATCACATCGATGACCTGATTGCGCGCTCGCATTGAAAGCCCCTTCATCTGATCGGTTTCGGCCAATTCCTCGCCGGACATATCGATTTCATCACAATGACCTGCGACCCTGTCAAAATCCGGACGATCGGCTTTGCCAAAGTATATCGATACACTGACGAAGCGTTTTTCCTCAGAAACCACTTCGACATCGATCATTCCAAAGGCAATTTCTTCGCGCAGTTCCATGAGCAGATCTTTGATTTTCGAAGCATTCCCTTTGAGGGTGATCAGGCATGATCCACCGGGAGCAACGTGAACAGGAGCAGTATCCAGAGCGAGTGTCTGATTAAAAATCTTCTTTTCCATCGCATTCCTCTTTCAGTAGTTGTCAATGGCTAGTTGTTAGTGGCTAGCTGCTGATTTGTTTGGAAGAATAGCATAAGTATCGGAAGCTGGTTTGCGCAATCTAAAAAAAATCGTACCATAAAGTGCAACAAAATCATCCTCAATGGCATAACCAATATGAAGGAATAAACCTTCCTCTTTTGTGAGATGCCATATGTATCCAGCGGGATTTATCTGACAGCTTCTGCCCGACATAATGTACAGACAACCAAGGGCCGGTTTGCAGCGTCATCGTTTCCCGGACGCGGGACGAGTTGCTGAAGCTCTGTACATGCCATGCACATTTTGATGCTTTTTTTTACGACGCGCTTCGTCGGAAAGGGATTAGTGTGCAAATTCGCTGGAGATTTGGGTTAGGACGGCGAGTCGGCGGGCGGGAATGGGAACGTGAGGTAACCCTGAGTTAGCTCATGTTGTGTTTATAACTACATTATACTACATGTAGGTTAATCGTAATCATCGGATTAACCCCCAAACACGCCCACGAGCTCCCAAACGGTAACCATGAATCATCGGCGTTCAAAATATTCGCACTCGTACATCATAAGCCCCAAAAAAAGTGCGACGTATTTGCCGCAGGCAAAAAGGCGCACAGCCGATGCCGTATCTGCCTGCGGCAGATAGGCACGGCCCTAAATAATCTGCAGATCCCACAAAAAATATAAGATGAGAATACCGATGCCCAGAAACACGACGACGATGAGCGTCCGTATCACGCGATCTTTGTCATTGCCGGCTGGGCGGGCATCCGATGGATTCTCATCCGGCACTGATTCAGAACCCGTTGCATTGGGCTGATTGTCTGAAAACACGGTACCTTTAACAGTTTCGGCATTTTCCATGGAAAAAATCGATCCCTTCATCGTCTGACTATTGTCATTGAGCAGGGCATCTGCCGTAAGGTTATTTTTAATTTTCGGATCCAGATGTGAATAACCGACTGCCCCCTGACAGTCAAAATCCGGTATCGTCGGTTTTGGCAAATCCATAACCGGTATCGTCGGTTTAGGCAAATCCACATCCGGTATTGTCGGCCTGGGCATATCCGCACTGACAGGATTGATGCCTTTCTGGGATGGATAGTTCGTATCGCGTTCAGTCATCACATCTGGATCGAAGCATCCGGCAGGCACTTGTTCAGCCACCGTTTTGGAATCCTTCCCAAAAAGGATGTCACGGACGGCAGAAACATCCTTGGGATTGATGGACTCCGTCACAGCATTGTAAGGATCGTCCGGCAGCGTCAATCCAAGCCGTTCGCGCACCCGTGCAACGGCATCGGATGTAATCAGCTCCGTTGATCGATTATCATCACTGCCGGCATTGAAATCCAGTATAATACCGGGATCCCAGATACGTTCTATCTTGTGCATGAGCGGCAGAGGTTTATCCAGATCAAGATTCATCCTGAGATACTGAGCCCATGATTCCCTCGTAACATGCCAGTGATGTGCAGCTGCACAGGCATCCAGGGCTTCCTTGAACTCGAGGACTGTCGCATAGCGTTTCTTTTTGTCGAGTTCAAATGCCTTTCGCAATGCAATATCGACATCATCCGGGTAATTCGGATTGATCGTCTTGGGCAGTTCGTAGATCGTCATCCTGGCGCAGCTAATCGTATCGGAGATGGATTCTGTCGGATAGAAACTGCGTCCTACGGTTGCTTCGTAAAAAATAACAGCCAGACTGAAGAGATCAGCCCTTCGATCGAGTTTGTCCCCCCAGGCATGCTCGGGACTCATGTAATTGAATTTACCTTTGATGACATCCTGAGGCGTGATATCCGGCATGGCAGAAGTCTTGGCTATGCCGAAATCACAAATTTTAATGTCCCCGTTGGTACCAAATAAGATGTTTTCGGGACTGATATCACGGTGAACGAGATTGAGTGGATTGCCGGATTTATCTTTCAACTCATGAGCAGCATGAAGTCCGAGTGCCGCCTGCCCAATCATATAGATGGCTACATCGATGGGAACCGTCCTGTTCTTTTCGGCATTTTTGGTCAGCAGCTCCCGGCAGTTCAAACCATCCATGTATTCCATCGTCAGAAATGTGCTGCCATTGCAGCGGCACAAATCAAAAATCTCAAGGATATTGGGGTGATTCAACTGATTGGAAAGTGCAACTTCATTTCTGACAGAGTTCAGAAACTCTTCATCCTCGACAAAACTGGCTTTGAGACATTTGCAGACGAGATACTTTTCAGTTCCCGAAAGCGTCTGGGATTTTGCCAGATAAATATCGGAAAAACCGCCTTCGGCAATCTTTTTTACCAAGTTATATGGACCGATATTCATGCTTCTGAACTCGTTATTTGTTTGAATTCCAATAGACTGAAAAGCCTCAGATAATCATTGTGACCATCTTTTCGCTCAAGGACAGCAATGAACAAATCCCTGTACAGAATGGTATAAATACCATCGGCAGAAATATTGAGATTGACGGGAAGTCCGGACAACAACCTATATGATTTATTGTAATCCACTTGAATTGAAGGAAAAAAGGACATGGCCTCTTCACAGGAATGAAGGTATGGCGAGATATCCTTCTGCATCATTAAATACTCAAGTGTAAAAGACTGAGCAATATCAAAATGACATGCCTTCGTCCGTCTGAGTCCTGTCAGACAGGCTTCAGACTGAAGCGCATGACCGAGATCGCGGGCAAGTGATCGAATATAGGTCCCTCCGGAACATTCGACAGAAAGTTTGAGTATTGGATTGTCGGGGAACTGACATTCGAGAATTTCGAGCCGATCTATCCTGACCTCTCTGGGAGGAATCTCGACTTTTTGACCCTGACGGGCAAGATCATACGCGCGCTCACCATCGACATGAATGGCGGAATAATCTGGCGGAACCTGTAAAATCGTTCCTAAAAATTGAGGCAGAGCCTGTTCAATATCCGACCTGCTGATATGATCCCAGGGTGCCTCAGCAATGATTTCTCCTTCCAAATCATCCGAAGACGTACGGATACCGAATTTTACAGTCGCCTCATACTGTTTGTCGCTGCCGAGAAAATAACGCAAAAAGCGCGTTGCTTTGCCGATGGCAACGACGAGAAGTCCGGAGGCACAGGGATCGAGTGTTCCGCCGTGACCAATTTTTTTGGAACTCTTCTGAATTAGGAATTGACGATTGAGCTGTTGTATTGCACCGAATGAAGAAATCCCAAGCGGTTTATCAACAAGAAGAAATCCATTCATGCAGTCACAACGCCTTTTTTTCGCAATATTTACGTGGAAGTGGTAATCATAAGTGCCGATTTTCTGTTATTCAAAACAGCGCAAATCGTTGCGTATAAATAATACAGAGGGTATAGAAGGTCAATTTTGGACATATCGGTCATGGTATCCGATGTCTCTTAAATCAACATCATTTACATTTTGCTACCTCAGAACGGGAACACGTATGCAGATATCTGTTAAAAAACTGGCTTTTGCCGCTTCAATCATGACCTTGATGGTGCCTGCGATGGTCTGGGCTCAGGAAAATCCGGAAACACCTGCGCAGGATACCGGGAGTTCCGCATCAGAAAACGAACAGACACCTGCTGAAAGTTCCGCAGCATCTGACAGTTCCGAAAAATCTCAGGAATCTGCGACACCTTCATCCGAATCCGACGGCGCAAAAGAATCCGCTCCGGAACAATCCGAAACTGCACAGGCTGCAGACTCTACTGAAAAAGCTCCGGAACAATCCGAAACTGCACAGGCTGCAGACTCTTCTGAAAAAGCTCCGGAACAATCCGAAACTGCACAGGCTGCGGACTCTTCTGAAAAAGCTCCGGAACAATCCGAAACTGCACAGGCTGCAAGCTCTTCCGAAAAAGCTCCGGAACAATCCGGAACTGCACAGGCTGCTGCTCCCGAACCTCAAAGCCTGCCCGATACACTGGCATCCAAAAAATCATCCCAGGAAGCACGAAAAGAAGCCATGCGCGGCCTTGCAAACAGTTATCCTGTCGACGGATCCGCCTCTGCCGCAGCCCCTCAACCGGCCAAGGCTGCAGATCCGAATGCTTCCACCGCCATCGCAGCAAGAACAATACCTTCTGCCAATAAGACGACAGAACGGATGCCTCATTTTGAACACCATGGTTATTTCAGAACGCGTCTGAATGCATTCGGAAACTATGATCTTGATACTCGCGGAACCTCTCCCGTTGCCGCCCCGCTGACTTCAAAACACCGCGGAAGCACGCAGCAGGAAAATATTTCCATGGATGACAGCGATGCTTTGTTGGGCGGCGATATCCGTTTCCGTTACCAGCCAACCATTCACATCACTGAATCCGTGAGAATCGCGGGAAGTTTCGATGTTCTCGACAACCTGGTCCTCGGCACAACTCCCAACAAGATGCGAACCAACTGGGGCGCGGATGAATTCTTCACTTTCAATGGCGCAGAACCCGTTAATGCCAATACCTTTGGCCAAAATGCCATCTCGGTAAAAGCACTTTACGGTGAAGCCGATACCATCATCGGCACCTTCAAGGCCGGTCGTATCCCCGCACACTGGGGAATGGGACTCGTCTACAACGATGGCGGCGTTTACAAACGCGATCAGCAAATCATCGAAGGAAAAGGATGGAAATGTCTGGACTGCGATTCGTCAGATGCTGTCGATCGCGTTGAATACCGCATCCGTGATCCTTTCCTGGATATCCTTTATCTCGATTTCTCGTGGGATTTCGTAAATTCCGGGCTGGCAAGCTATAACCTGCAGCAGGATTCACTCGGTCAATCATTCGATCTCAGCGACAAAGACGATGTCCTGCAGTTTACCTTGTCTGTATTTGACCGCCCCATTTCCCAGCAGGAAATCGATGAACGATATCGTTCCATGTTCGAAACCCGTCAATGGACTGCCGACTGGGGTGCCCTGTTCTCTTACCGAAAACAGGAAATCGCAGCCGAAAAGAATACTCAAAAAACGGGTGATGGCTATTCCTCGACCTACGATCTGTACAAAAAGGATGCCACCGCCTACGTCCTCGATTTGTGGGGAAGATTCTTTATCCCATGCCCAAAGGAAGTCATGCTTCGTCTGGAAGCTGAATTCGTCGGCGTCTTCGGAGATGTCAGCCTCGATACCGGACATGAAGGCAAATCGCGCGATATCCTCCATCTCGGCGGTTCATTCGAAGGCGAAGTCTGGTGGCGCGACCTGATTACAGGTCTCAAAGTCGGTGCCGCATGGGCTGATGACATGGTTTACAGCGGTCACTCCATTATCGAACAGCTCGATGAAGTTCCCATGGGTTCCATCCTAAGGTTCGATCCCAACTACGCCATCGATCAAATCATGTTCCGCCAACTCATGGGAGGCATCAACAACGCATGGTTCCTCAATATTTACGGTGAATACAAATTCCCCATCTCCATGCCGCAAATGACGATGGCTCTCGGTGCCAGACTCGATCTGACCACATCAGGACCCATCGTTAAATCAGCCACTCCCGGCGACGATGCATGGTATGGGTTCGAAGGAAATGTCAAACTGTTCTACGATGAATCCGATCGCTTCAGATTCGAAATCGGCGCCGGACTCTTTGTTCCGGGTGACGCCTGGGAAAAACGCGCCAAATCTTCCTATCCCATCCTGCCTTCACAAAGCGTTTACGAAGAGGCTACCTCGGATAATTACGATCCCAAAATCGCCTGGAATGTCATCGCAAATCTCTACTTTATGTTCTAATATCCTGAATCAGCAGAAACCGAATCCTTTCCCCCCGCATACTCATGCGGATCAAACACCCGAATACGTATGAAAAAACTCATCATCCTGTGCATCCTTGCATTATGTCTGACCGCCTGTTCAAAATCGAAAGAAAATCAGGCAGCCAAAACCAAAACCGTCGATCTCGGTGAAACCACTCAGGAAGAAAACGCCGATGATGCCGACAACCCAAAAGACAGTGACAAAAAAGCTGATTCAAAGGACAAAAAGAAAGCTGATTCAAAAGACAAAAAGAACAAAGCTGCCAATAAAGATGATGCCCAAAATGACGGCAGCAAAGATGACGACAGCAATAAGGATAAGAAAAAAGCTGACAAAGCCAAGCCGGATAACAAAGCAAAAAAAGATGCTGACAAACCGGAGGATACAAACAAGGATGAGGGCAGCAAAGACGACGTACAAAAGGACGACGCCAAACCCAAAAAGGATGTAAAGGAAAAAGACAGTCCCGATGCTCAGGCAGCAGACGAAGGATTCGATTTCAGCGACGATGCACCGGATGTCGGTAATGCCGCTGCAGAAGAACCCGCAGTCGTTAAGGATGAAAAACCTGCACCCCCAAAACGGCCAAGACCGGCGCGTTCCCCAAAACCCAAAACCGGGCTCAATATCGAAAATTACATCAATATCAGAGAATTGCGCGAACAAACCGGCTATTCCGGTGCGCTCTCCGAATCGTGGCTGCTCGGACAATATGACGACAAATACAGCTCCGCCCGACTTGCAACTGAAAACAATGATGAGCTCGGGTTTTCCATCCAAATCTGGAAACCTGGCAATGAATCCGCTGCCCAAAAACGGTTTTCTGATCTGTACACACAATCATTTGGTGGACAAAAAATCAAATCTGTGGCTACTGATGCATTCGTATCTCACCATCATAAAATTCAGGAAGTTGGATTTTATGAAAAAAATAAACGCGCGACTGTCCTTTTGTCCTGCTCCGACAACATTTGTACGCAGGAACAGCTCAAATCTATTGCACAAATTATCCAAAGAAGGCTTTAATACACCTTATTAACCGGGCCTTTGCCCATCAAACCTCATAAGGAGTCAAAATGAGCTGCAGCAAATGTCATTGTCCCAATGGTCTCGATGTCCTCACGATCGCCCATCCAAACACGAAAGGTCTTGATAACGTCGATAAAATCAATCCCAAAGATCTTGCCCGGATCATCGACCATACCTATCTGAAACCGGACGGTGACCGCGCTCAGATTGAAAAACTCTGCGCCGAAGCCCGCAAATACAATTTTGCAAGCGTCTGCGTCAACACAACCATGGTTCACCTGGCCAGCGAACTCCTCAAGGATACCAACGTCAATGTCTGCGCCGTTATTGGATTTCCTCTCGGTGCCGGCACGACCGCTTCCAAGGTTTTCGAAGCACAGGAAGCCGTCCGCTGCGGTGCCGTCGAAGTCGATATGGTCATCAATGTCGGTGCCCTCAAAAGCAAGGACTACGCCCTCGTCGAATACGATATCCGCAAGGTCGTTCAGGGTGTCGAAGGCACGCTCGTCAAGGTCATTATCGAAACCTGCCTGCTCACTGACGAGGAAAAAGTCATCGCCTGCGCACTCTCAAAGGCTGCCGGTGCACATTTTGTCAAAACGAGCACCGGATTCTCCAAAGGTGGTGCCACTGTCGAGGACGTCGCTCTGATGCGCCGCGTCGTCGGCTCCGAAATGGGCGTCAAGGCTTCCGGCGGCATTCGCGATACTGAAACTGCCATTGCCATGGTCAAGGCCGGTGCTTCCAGACTCGGTGTTTCTGCCAGCGTTGCCATCGTCGAAGGCGGCAAAACAAATTCTGATTATTAATCACTAACCCGCAAAACGACGGACTTTTAAGGCCTGTGCTTTTTGGCACACGGCCTTTTTTTATGTGTGGATTCGCCTTTTCGCCGCCGATTCTCGCCGCCGAATACGGCTCATCAAAATGCCTATGTGCTGTCGCACATACGGCATTTAAAAAAAAAGCCGGCCATCCTTGGCCGGCACAGTCTTTATCCAATCCTTTAATTATTTCTTAAAGCAGGCAGGCCCCACATAGCCATAAAGCTTGCCAAACTGAACATAACGCCAGTTATTCGACGAAATGACGCGGGATTTTGGCTGCGGAATCTTCATTCCCTTCTGGGCATCGGCAAATTGGCTTCCTGGTCCCAGTTTGTTCGGCTGACCCTTTTTCGTCCATACACCACCGGATTCCAGTACCCAGTCCTCTTCAGTCGTCGTCAGAATCTGAATATTCGATCCCGAAGGAATTTCCTTTACAAGCCCAAAACGACTGGCAGGTCCTTCGCGCATGATGCAGCTTTTGTTCAATTTTAGTGACTCTCCAGCCGATACGTTGGCCATGACGTTATCATTGCGATTATAAAGGCGGGCTTCCTTCAGACGCCCTGAATTCGCTGCAGCTGCGGCTGCACCTGCCGCAATATCATTGGCTGCCGCATCATTGGCTGCAACAACGATTTTATCGCCCTCAGAATCAGACTCACCAAATTCAAGTGTCGGAATGGCAAAATCATCTTCACCAAACACAATGTCTGATGTGTCATCGGGTTCATCCAGTGCCAGAATGGCAAAATCTTCATTCCCTGCAACAGGTGCCTGAGCAGCAATTTCAGTCGTCTCCTCCGTCTTGTCGTCCGATGCAACACTGACAATAATGCCAATCACAGCAACGAGAACAGCCAGCGCTATCATCAGTTTGATGAATTTCTGCTTTTTGCCATCCTCGTATTCCGAAATCGGTTCATTGTTTTTGCGTGAAGTTTTGCTGCGCAGGGATTTCATTCGTGTAATCATGCCCTGACAGGCCGATTTGATGGAATCAATGACAAGATGAAATCCACCGCTCGGTACTCTGGCAAAACTTCCGGAACCCACGGGCACCGAAGCTGAATAATCTGCGACTTCACTGTTGAAAAAGCTTTCATTCAGACTCTCCGTGTCTGAATACATAACACCCAGTTCAGGCTCTTCATTGTTGTCCGTCGAAACATCAATATTCTGCAGGGGTGAATCGTCCATTTCCTCATCAGAAGCCAAATCTTCATCGAGTTTTTTATTCAAAACAGCCGCATTGTCCTCTGACGAATGATTGAGTTTTAAAAGCAATGCTTCAAGTTCTCTGCTCTGGCGCAGAGATGGTTTGCGATTTTCCTTCATCTCTTCTCCTTCCATGGAAGTATTCCGCATTACCGGAGACTGACTGATATCCGAAAAGCCATTCCCTTCGCACGAAACTGACTGATTATTCAGACTCGCCAGATTAATCTGGCTGTTCGAATCTGGACCCTTTTTTTGAACTTCAGGCAAAGATGACTGCGAAATCGTGGATCGATGTCTGAATCGCATCACACCAGATGGTGCTCGCTGCACATGGAGATTCTCACGTGACTGAAGTAAACGTTCACCACAATAAATACAAAAACGCTGTGCTTCGACTTCTGCACCACACCGTGTACATTTCATATCCGACCATCCCTGGCTTTTGCCTGTTTGAATTGTTAATTCACGACGTCATTTCCTGACTGTCAAAAGAAACTCTACACGACATCCCGCATAATGTAAAAAAAGCGGGGTTTTAATGTCTTTTGCCTCTAAAAAAATTATTTTACCTACATCTGCCTACATTTTTAGATTTGCTTTAAAAACAAGTTTTCATGTGATATTATGAAGATATGGATTTGAAGTAATTGCTTCTGAGCTTCAAACATGGCTTTATTTTTCCGGATGAAGATGCGCGAATTTGTTCCACATAGTGAAAAAGTATCGTTCATTCGAATACTGTGCTCAGGAGTGGCTATTTTGCTTCTTTTTTCATCGTGCAGTTCTGAATGCAAATGCAGGGAAGAAAGATGCAAGCCCTGTTCGGATACTGTTTATTGCACCAATAAAGTACAGCTCAATCAATTGGACACTGCTTCACGTGATCGTCTCAAATCTGAGCTTTTATCCGAAATTAAAGAGGAAACCCGCCAGCAGTGGAAACAGGAATTTGAAGCAGAACAAAGTAAACTTGCTTTTCTGGCACCAAAAAATTCAGACAATCAGCCGGAGAAAACAGAATATCCAAAAGTTGCTCCTGAACCTCTTCCTCCGACTCAAAAGATTGAACGTGATGCCGGAGGAATAAAAATTCTGCGTATTTCCTTTGCAACGCAAATCGCTCATCGACTCCCCGTCGACGAACGGGACGCTTTTTCAGTTTCTGATGCATCCGTTATTTGCTTTGCAGAAATTTCGGCTGCCAATGCTGAAGATCGTTCCATTACAATCAAATTTACGCATTCAACTGGACTAACGCAATCTTATACACTGCCGGTCAGTCAAAGTCCTGCCTGGAGAACCTGGTCCAAACTCAATTTGACAAAAGCAATGACCGGAACCTGGCTTTGCGAGATTTTCAACGAAGACGATGTTCTGCTGGCCAGTCGACCTTTTGTCGTCGTCGACTGATTTTCTGGCCACTTTACTTTTTCGGTATTCGCTGTGCTTAAACCAAGTCTGTAATACGTGAAGTCATGCGGACTTCCCTATATCTGCGCGGCTTTGTACGGCAATAGTATTGAGGCCAGCGATTTTAATCCAAATGCCATCAATCGCTGGCCATACACAATTCATTATTTGAACAACTCGTCTTCAAGTCGCTTGATATCAAACTGAAGTGCAGTGTCCTTTTTGGCCAAATCATCCATAATGCGCTGAACCGCATGCAAAACAGTCGTATGATCACGGCCAAAAACCCTGCCCAGATCGGGGAATGAAAGTGATGTGTGTGAACGCGCCAGGTACATCGCTATCTGTCTGGGATAAACAAAAGGTTTCGCACGCGATTTTCCAACCATTTCTTCATTCGAAATGCCAAAATAACGGCAAACACAATCGATTATCTTATTCGCATCGAGCAATACCGTACGTGTCTGATAAAATGGCTCAATGAGTTTCTGTGCCAAAGACAAGCTGATGTGCTCATTGTGAATATCCGCACTCGCTTTAATGCGCTTAATGCAGCCTTCCAGTTCACGAACATTTGACGTAACTTTCGAAGCAATATACTGCGCAACATCATCCGGAATATAGAAATTTTCAGAACGAGATTTCTTGCGCAGAATTTCCAGACGCGTTTCGTATTCAGGCAGCTGAATATCAGCCATCAGTCCACCCAGGAATCTCGAACGAATGCGTTCTTCAAGTTCCTTGATTTCCTGAGGATGTTTATCACTCGTCAGAACAATTTGTTTGTTGGCTCTTTGCAAATCGTTGAAGGTATTAAAAAATTCCTTCTGTGTTTCGGCTTTGCCGGCAATAAACTGGATATCATCGAGCAAAAGAACATCGCAGTTACGACGAATACTTTCCCTGAATTCCTGCATGCGGTTATTGCGAACGGCATCCAGATAGTCATTCGTGAATTCCTCGCTCGTCATATAGCGAACGCGAATATTGCTCGTTTCAATGATTTCATTGCCGATTGCATGCATCAGATGAGTCTTTCCAATGCCCACGCCGCCATAAATGAATAACGGATTATAGGCACCTGCCGGATTGGCAGCCACTGCTTTGGCTGCACAATAGGCCATTTCGTTTGAGCCACCTTTAATAAAGCTGTCAAACGTAAAATTGGCATTTAAATGACTCGCTTCACGAACTTTAATATCCGCAACAAAAGGCAGTACGTTCATCAAATCAGAATTGCCCGCAGCATCTTCTGAATTCATTGCACGACTAACCTGAAAAGACGCTTTTTTAACGTCAGGTACGGAAATGTCCGTAACCGTTACGGGATCAAACGGCAGATAACCCGATTCTCGCTTTGAAACAGGTTCCAGTTCATTCTCAATCGAATATACAATGCTGACATCTGTCATACCAGCATCACACATGACTGAATGAAGTACTTCCCGAAGCGTATCATCCAGGTTGCTTTCAACAAAATTGAGCATGGAACGATTCGGTAAACAAAGATTCCAGGTTTGATCTGTCATGCTGCGACAGGAAAGATTTTCAATGTACGCAAGGCAGCGATCATTGACCTGCTCTTTGAGACGCTCCAGAAATTGTGCCCAAATCTTAGCATTCATGTTATTCAATTAAATCACCAAACACCATGCAGCAAGTAAACATCCTGTCCGCTTGTCGCCAAGTTTCGTTGCTGTCGGTATCCTCGACAGACCGGTTGTTTTAAATGCAGTTTGTGAGATGGGTCAACTTTTAAACTCTGCAACTTTGTATCCAGACTTTTACAGCCACGATTTCTCAACAAATCCTGCGTGTTTTATCCACTAAATTAATTTTATTCGTCAATTTTTTTTACTCATGCATAAAATTCAAACTTGAATTTTATACATATAAAAAAGTTTATTTACCTAATGATATACAATAATTAACATTAACCAATAAATAAAATTTAAATTCAGGTAAATAATCCAATAAAATCAATTAATTTTGCTCAAATTTGAAGAAAATATAACAAACAAACCTTATTATTAAAGATACTTCGATAATTTTAAAAATTAACGATAATAAATTTAAATTTACTGAGATTAGTTAATAATCAAGTTATTCACATCCCATGTGGATAACTTGTGCAGTAGTGTTTAAAACCACGTAATTAAAATTTTACTCAAAAAATATTTTAATTGATGTATAATAAACAAAATATTAAATATAACATAAAATTTAGTTACTCAATTTTGGCATTTATTTAAATTACGGTTATTCACAAGGCTTGTGGATAACCAGTGCGTAGCTGTGAATACATGTAGTATTGATGAAAATTCCAATATTTCAGAAATATCTGATTTTAATTTTAATTATTTTAAAATAACATAAATTTTAATTATTTTGTGAAAAACGAATTGGAAAAGTGTGTGAATAATCTGTGGATTACTGTGAATGAATCTGTGAATAACTCCAACTTTCTCAAAACGTAACCAGAATTATCCACAGTTTTACACAACCGCTGCACAACTCCTGCACAACCCGGAACGCCGGCATCCATTGATGGTACAAAGGTTTATTCAACTTATCCAGAAATACACAGACATGATAATGATAATGATAAAAAATTCCTCTCTTCTCTCATCTCTATGTATCAGAATCATAATAGCGAATCCCGACCATGATCACTGCCGGATATTCAAATGACTGATTGAACAAATTATGACTTGACGTATTCAGTGTAATCGACGAAAAATACGCCGCTGTTTATTTTGGCTCTCGAAGTCATTTATTACTGTTTACGTAAGGGGACAATGAATGAAGTTTTCGCTCGAAAGAGATACGTTTGCGAGAATTCTTAAACGCATAGACAGTGTTTGTTCAAATCGCGGGAGTTTCGCAATCCTGAATTCCTGTATGATTGAAGCGAGGGATCATTCGATTGTCGTCACCGGAACTGATCTCGATATTACACTTCGTACAGTTGAAAATGCCGACATTATTGAAGAAGGTGCAATTCTCATCAATGCACGGCGTCTTCTTGATACAGTCCAGAATCAGGTTCCCGGATGCAGCATTTTTATGACTTCCGAAGGGTCACAGGTTCTCGTCGAAGCTGGCAATTTCAGAGCTCGCATTCCGACCAGCGATATTGCAGAGTTCCCTCAGATTGCCGATATCGAAGCCAAAACGACGCTGTCAATGGATGCTCTTGAATTCAAGGATCTTATCGACAAAACTTATTTCAGCATTTCCAAAGATGATTCACGTGCTGATTTCACAGGCGCATTTCTGACAATTTCAGAAAACGGTCATATTCAGATGGTCTCAACGGATGGTCATCGACTTTCACGCGCGGAATCTTTGATCACCATTAACGGCCAGCTGCCCAAAACCTTTGTATCCGGCGTTATTGTTCCCCGAAAAGGTTTGGCGGAATTGGCTAAGAATCTGACTGACGGCAACATCAATATTGATACGGCCAACAACAAATTTATTGTCAGCATTGGTTCGACCATTTTCCACATTAATCTGATTGCCGGACAATTCCCGGATTTTTCAAAAGTTATACCTTCCCAGCTCGATCACAAAGCGATCATTAAACGCGAGGATTTTCAGCAAATTCTTAAACGTGCTTCCATTTTTACGGCAAAAGCAGGAACGATTCGGCTTACCATGAGTATGGGTAAACTGGACATCTCGACTTTTGATGCCAAATCCGGAGAAATGCGCGACTTCGTTCAGGCTGAATACGAAGGTTCAGGTGTAACTGCTGGGTTCAACTGGCGCTATATCGACGAAATTCTTTCCGTAATCAATAATGATTACGTCTCGCTGGAAGTTATCGATATGGATTCTCCCGCAGTTATTCGCGATATCAGCACAGACAATTACGATTTCATCGTTATGCCGATGCAGCTTTAGTCATAATTAAAATCGGCTTTATTTAAAAAAACCCGGATGGCTGAATCATCCGGGTTTTTTTATGCTCTGTTTAATCGATACAGATTCCTATATTCAATGGTGCTGTTTTTAACATGACATTTTAGTTCCGTAAAACGTTTTGGGCGACGCATATCATAGATAGCATCGCCCAAAAAAATCCGCATTAATTTGATGCTGAATGCAGATTATTCGGTTTTGTCTTTGGATTTGTCTGAGTTTTCAGATTGAGTGTTTTCATTATTTTTGGGAAGACTCTCGGGTTTTTTAACCTGGAACCTGGCGGTGAATTGCTCTGCATATTGATTTTTCCATGGACCCCAGATGCACATGGCCAGCAGAACAATGCCGATTGCAATGAATGGAATACTCAGTATCTGACCTTCGCGCAATCCGCTGCTCTGGAGCACACCATCTTCGACAATCTGATATTCCTTAAAGAATTCGACGATAAAGCGCATCGTAAAGTACGAAGTAATAATGAGTGCTGTAGACATACCGAGCGGCATCTTCCGGTTTCGCTTTTTGTAATAGAAATAAGTACCAAACAAAATGGCACCGGCAATGATTCCCATACCAACTTCAAAAAGCTGAGACGGATAGCGGGGAACATTATCGTAACGTGTAAAAATAAAGGCCAGCGGCGAATTTGGATCGCATGGAGCACCGACAATTTCCGAGTTGAAGAAATTACCCAGGCGTACGCAAATCATTGCTGTCGGAATGCCGTATGCCAATCTGTCGACAGTAATTCGCACCGGCGTTTTTCTCCATACATAGTCGTAAATGACACAGGTAAGAATAATGCCGATTGCTGCACCATGGCTGGCGAGACCCCCTTTCCAGAAATAGAGTATCTCAATGGGGTTCTCCATATAACGATCAAAATCATAAAACAAACAGTGAACCAAACGCGTTCCCACAATGATGGCGATCATCAGAGCGTAGGTCAGATTCGTTGCTTTTTCGGGATCCTCATTTTCATCGCGATAGCGCCAGCGAAGAATGATGTATCCAAGTGCAAGAGCCAGGGCGAATAAAATACCATAGTATCGCAGCTCAAATGAGCCAATGCGAATGAGTGCCGGATCCCAGTCCCAGGTAATGAGACCCAGTGAAGACAAAAAATCAATCATGAATACTCCTTTATAAGTAGGACGATAAGTCTTTGCGACTACATGTCTGCCAAATGAAAAATAACGCATCCTATAACACAAATAATCAATTGATAATGGATAAATCACAGAATGCGCGTTACAAAACAAAAAGTGTCGTATTCCGGCAAAAAATCAAATTTGGCAGAGAACATCAATGCATAATACCCGACGTGAAAAATTATTCCGCGATCCCATACACAACGTCATTCAATTTAATATGTCGGATGACGTCGACAGGATGTTGTTTTCCCTGATTGATACTGAAGTTGTTCAGAGACTTCGAAGGGTATGTCAGCTCGGTCTTGCCGGTTTTGTCTATCATGGTGCTGAGCATTCGAGATTTGGCCATTCTGTGGGCACACAACACGTCGCAAAGCGCATCTTTGACAGCGCAAATCCTTGCGGTGATCCTTTTGAACGAGCAGTGACGAGGGCAGCTGCACTTCTGCATGATGTCGGTCATGCGGCTTTCAGTCATGCATTTGAATCGGGCATTTCAAAAATATGCAGTTTCGATCACGAATCGATGACATGTGCGCATATTCTGCGCGAAGATGGCGATGTTTATCGCATTTTGCACGATTTTGATCCCCGGATGCCGGAGTGCGTCGTCCAATGCATTTCACAGGAAAGACACGAATGGTACCATCCCATCATCTCCAGTCAGCTGGATGCCGATCGCATGGATTATATCCTGCGTGATGGCTATATGACCGGCATTCGCAACTACCTGTACGATATCGATAGAATTCTGGAAATGCTCGACTACGATGATAATGGCATTATTGTTGGCTATCGGGCAATTCACGCAGTCGAAACATACCTGATTAGTCGATACCACATGTATCAGCAGGTCTATCACCACAAAACCGTACGCGGTGCGGAAAAAATGCTTGAGGCCATTTTCAGGCGCGTTGCTGATCTTGCTTCTGCCGGAGACAATTCCGTATTCGAAGTCGGCAAAATGGGCGTACTCCTTAAGGATATCGTCATGCATCATGAAGTGAACCCCATTCTCTGCATGTCTGTTCATGACGCGCATGCCTGGGCAGCTCTCGATATGTGGCAATCATCGAAAGATCCAATTCTGTCGGAACTGGCTTCGAGACTCCTTCACAGACAATTCTTCAAAACCATCGAAATTCCTGATGATTTCAGGAGCATCGTTCGCAGTAACTGGAGTCAGCTGGAAGATGTCATTCAGTCTCTGGGATACCATCCTGCTTATTATTTATCACTGGACACAACGGTAAATCGTGCATTCGCACCCTACGCACCTGAACAGGCGCCGCTGCTGCCGTTTGTACAGTCTTCAGGAAGTGGTCACGTAAATGCAGATATCCGGATTCAGCAGCAGTCCGGAGAAGTCGTATCCATTCAGGAAGCCAGCCCAATCGTCAATATGCTGACGAAGATTCATTCCCAGGTCGCACGCTTGTGTTTCCCGTCAGATGCACGCGAAAAAATACGGGAAACACTCAGATCCATGCATGTACTGAGTTAATTGAACAAAAAATTGCGGGTTCTTAGGGCCTTAGGCCCTAAGCGGGGGGTTTGGGGCAGAGCCCCAAACAAAATCGCCAGAGGCTCTAAGCAGAGTCTGTGGCAGAGCCTCCGTCAGGTTTTGGGCAGCGTGTAAACAATGGAAAATGCCCTAAAAAATTGCGGGTTCTTAGGGCCTTAGGCCCT
>JAFRYG010000075.1 GCA_017441205.1 Pseudomonadota bacterium | reverse complement strand
TTTGCTTTGGCTGGCATGTTCCTTCGATGCATTCCTGATCCTCTTCGCATGCCGGATCGCAAACAGTTTCATCCTGATTTTGCTTTGGCTGGCATGTTCCATCAATGCATTCCTGGTCTTCATCGCATGCCGGATCGCAGACCTTTTCGTCCTGATTTTGCTTTGACTGGCATGTTCCTTCGACGCATTCCTGGTTTTCATCACATGCCGGATCGCAAACTTTCTCATCCTGATTTTGCTTTGGCTGGCATGTTCCATCAATGCATTCCTGATCGTCGGTACACTCGGGATTGCATGACAATGTGTCTGTTGCGGAATCGTTTGCGTCGTCGCAGGCATTGATGCCGAAAACGGCGAGTGTACTGATGAAGAGCCAGGTAGAAAAATGATTGTGTTTCATGATTTGCCTCACAGGGTTAAGGAAGAAGTCTGCATTATTCCTTTTGGCGTGGGAGTCTGTTCCCCCTACGAACGCTGAATGCTGCGCTTTTCTTGTTGCTGATGTCGTTGTGTGCCGAATTGTATGCTATTTTTCAGAAGAACTGAACATGCATCACTTTGTGGCTGTATATTAGCTAAAATTGACTAAAAACTCTCATTATTTCGTCAGGTCATACACTAAAGTTGCCTGACGTGAAGCGCCTTTGGTCGTACCATCCTTTTTATTCTTTCGTGTGTAGCCAACCATGAGATGTACATAGAGTTTACCATTGCTCGCCCGAATACCCTCCGGTTCATAGTAGCCAGTTGGCAGCATTTCATACTCGATATCCTTGTCCACTTCGGTGAATCTGAACATTGCATCGAGCTTCTCATTATCCATGAAATAGCCTTCGCATTCGCAGTAACGGTTATCTTCACCATGACAATTCTTTTTGCCGCAGGCGGCATTCTGCTTGACGTCGACAAAGACTTTTTCCTTTTTTCCTGGTCCCAGGAAGTAGGCGTATTCATCTGCACCATTGGCATTGATGGTCTGGTCCTTGATGGCTTTTTTTCCGCCGATGCTCAATCCATCATAAGTATAAACAAAGACGGGAATCATCGTTCTATAGCTGAACTGATCATTTTTTCCTTCTTTTTTCTCCAAAAGGAAAGGAACGCGTGCCACTGAATAGAAAATGCCATTTTCGATTTCCATTCCCTGGATTGGTACTACATTTTTAGTAAATTCATGAATTGGTTTAAGCGTCGCCAAATCCCTGACGGTTGCAGATACTTCGCCAGTGTTTAAGCTGTAGCTGCTATCGAGATAGGTCATCGCTTTCGGGAAGGTCACCTGTGTCGTCTTGAGGTCTTTGACCGTACTCAGGTTATAGATGCGAACGGTTTCTTTCGCAGCTTTTGCACATTTGCCTTCATTTGTTAGTTCACACATCTTCGATTTAAAGGCGAATTTGTTGTTTTTAACGTCCAGTGCCGGTTCAAGAAAATAGTGATATTCCTTGCCTTTGCCTTTGTAATAATAGTTTTCGGGTACCTGAGCAGGGTAATATCCTGTGCCATCCTGCCACGGAACGCGCGAAATCGTTTGTGAATCATAGACTGTGGCGCTGCATGTCTGTTCCGTTTCGCTGTCTTTTGTACACGATAACATATTATAATTGGCAAACCACACGTAATCCTGTGTTTCTGTATGTTCTACATTCAGATTTTGCCCGTGACCCGCATTGTTAAATGTCATTCCTTTGCTGTTGCCATTTGCATCATTTCTGAAAATCATGACATTTGAATTTACAATTTTGTATTTAATTTTTCCGGTCTTTCCATTCCTGATAAACGTATAATTGGGGTTGGGAGCACCGAGACGTGTAAAGTATTTTGAGCCTTCATCATAAAAATCAAATCCCTGAGAGAAACCACTCAGTTTTATTGGTGTTTCCAGCAAATGTGCGAATTTGTCATCGACTTTTTCCGTCATATCTGCGTGCAGGGCATCGAGATTCAATACATGGAGCTTGAGGGTTCCCGTTACGCCGGGCTGATCCTTTATGCTGACGATGCATGTCGTCGTGCCCGGGGCAACGGCCGTAAATGTCGGAGTTTCCGGATTTTTTTCATTTTTGGCGACAGTCACGATCGAGGGATCCTCCGTCTTCAGAATGACGTTATCTTTGCACGGCAAATCCTTGAGAGTGTAGCTATTCTTGTTGGTTTTAAAGTTCAGGGTCATGCTGTACGTCGTACGTCCCGTTGATCCTGGTGCCAGCAAATCGAGTTCATTGTAGGAAAACCATATCGATTCGATCTGTTCATCTCCGCACATCGTAATGCATTCGCCATTGTCTGTGCATTGATCCGGGCATGTTTCTGGACATTGACAGGAGCCATTGACGTCGCAGGTACTTTTGCATGTTTCTGGGCATGCACAGGCGCCATCTTCTCCGCAGGTATCCGGGCATGCTTCGGCACACTTGCATACGCCCTTCTCATCACATGAAGTCAGGCAGGTCTCCGGACATTTGCACGAACCGTCT
>JAFRYG010000074.1 GCA_017441205.1 Pseudomonadota bacterium | reverse complement strand
CACCGGACGGTGCGAGTCTCGGCCCCCCCGGCCGCGAAGCGTACAAAATAAGCTCCCGCGCTGCAAAGCGCGATAAGACTCGCCGCAGTTCGCAAACGGCCATTCACTTCGTCTCCCGCGCCTGTCGGCGCTCCGGCTCGTGACTGGCCGTTGCTCACTGGGCTCTGCGACTCGCACCGTTCACCGGACGGTGCGAGTCTCGGCCCCCCGGCCGCGAAGCGTACAAAATAAGCTCCCGCGCTGCAAAGCGCGATAAGACTCGCCTCAGTTCGCAAACGGCCATTCACTTCGTCTCCCGCGCCTGTCGGCGCTCCGGCTCGTGACTGGCCTTTGCTCACAGGGCTCTGCGACACGCACCGTTCAACAGAAAGTACCATTCCTTCTCTGAAGAAAACCACCGAGAAACCATTTGTTTCAGATTGATGTACGATTTTGAATCGCGCAAATCATACAATCACCATCAACATAGCAATATCCAACTTATCCCATGAACGAAACATAATAATACATTTGATACAAAATATATAAAACAATATCTTATAAAACATCCCTTCAAAATAAAATGATTCCAAATGCCGCAAAAGCACAATTGACACACAAATTCACGCAGCCTGACCTACCCATGCTTTTGCATTCTGTTTTGTTCATCCAGCGGTGAAATTACAAAAAACTTTAATATATTCAAAGATATACCCCAAAAAAAACAGTAATCACCAGGCAGCGGCAGAAAGATCCCCTGAGGTCGATGCGCTGAAAAGTACCAATTATCAGTTCGATGAAACAAATGCCTGGAAAATAGCCCCACAGACTGAGCGTTACTGTTTATTTCCATATTCTGCTGACTTGGTATATCCTGTATTTCTGTTCGAGGACTTGATTTAAGTCAGCTGCATCGATGACGTTTTCCGGACAAGTTGAGTAATTTCGTATGAGAAAATGGTATTTTAAATCCATGCCCTGTTGTGTACTTGCTGCAGCCAGCTTCGCGCTTCCTACAGCAGCACTTGCCGATTGCGGAACGCTGAATGAGGATGACGCCTGGAATCAGGGTTTTATGCATCTTCAGAAACAGGTCGAAACCGCCAGATACAGCGAAGCGCTCGAAACCGCCAAAACGCTGTTCACAATTTGTCAGGATTCTCCGGCACTGCTCTATTACACCGGTCTTGCCATGCGCGGAACCGGTGATGAAGAACGCGCTAAAATTTACTTCCAGAAATCCAGCGAAAACCTCTCAATTATGGCAGCAGAACCTGGATTGTCGCGAAAGATCTGGTATACGCGATACGAGTCCGAACATCCCGAAAGCACTGCCGATGCGATACAAGAAAAAGAGCATACCATCCAAAACCTTACCAAAGAAGTCGCGGACCTGAATGAAGAAAACCACCGCCTCGAACTGTCCTCCGTGGAGTTGACAGCATCCTCCGGCAGCGAAGCTCAGTATTACCAGCAAATCATGTGGGCAGGTATTGGCGTTGGCATCGGAGGTCTGGCTCTTACGGCAACCGGCATTGCGCTCACCACAATCAGCAGGGACGAAATCATTAAATTCAATAAGAATAAAGACAAAGTATCGGAGAACAAAATACGTGTTGCCGGCTGGGCTTTGATGGGTACCGGAATCGGATTGCTGGCGAGCGGTATCGTCACGGCGTGTATCAGCGGATACCATTACTCCAGAGCAAAGGACGATGCTGTGATGTCATTCCAGGCTTCGCCGATCGGCGCTTCCTTCAGCATGACCTTTTAATCCGGGGAAATTTCTATGAAATTAAATCGTTTCATTATTCTCATCCCCGGATGCATTTTCTTCAGCACACTCTGGAGCTGTTCCGGAGAACAGGACGCAGATCTTGAATTTTGGTGCATCTACAGCGGTGGTAAATTCATCGTGACGCAGCAAGTTTGCCAATGTGGAGATACCCCCTGTGTTCAGGGAGTCGTCTGCCTTGAAGGCGGCAAAACATGTGCATCCAATGAATCACCTAAAGAACAACCATCCCCATAGCCGTTCGTGAGTTGTCGTTCTTAAGCAAATCACACGCGATTTACAGCCATTCAAAGTAATAACCATCAGGATAAAGACGTGCATCCCGCACGTCTTTAAGGCCTAATCACTTATTCTCCTGCAACCCCTTATTCAGTTCATCTGCCATATTGCCGGGATCCGGATTTGCAGGAGGCTCACTCGGAGCGGGTTCTGGTGCGGGTGTATCTGGAATGACGACGCCCTTTTCCCGTAACCCCTCGTTCAATTCATCCGCCATATTTTTGTGTTCTTTTGGTGGTTCCTGCACAACACCGGGGGTTTCTGGAATAATATCGGCATTCTCCGGCTGCGGCTCAGTATTTGCCGGAACATTATCCGTTCCGGGTTCACCATCCACCACAGGAGGATCATCCACTGCGCCCTCAGGCGGAATTTCATCATCAAATTCGTTCGGATCATCCACGACTTCCGGAGGATTCAACCGAAGCATCGGATTCGAATATACCCAGATATACTTATTCTCGCGCCTATTCCAATAAACCTTGATTTCGACTGCGGTTTCGGGCGAAGGCTTCTGAACGTTGGGATCCAGTTCAGGAACGACGGCATCTCCCTCAAATTCCGGTTTGATTTTGGGAGAAATCTCGAAGACATCGACCGCCGGATAATGATTGAACTCCTGATACGGGAAGTACTTTTTCAGGAAATTGGTGATATCGGTCATCATCATGCCGGGAACAAAAAATGAGCAACTCTCGTTCTCGCACGATATTTCTTCGGCATACACCGGAGTTACGACGTTGTAGTACCGTTTTTCTGAAGCTTTATAAACGCCGTCGGGACCATAGGGCGATTCCTTTTTGACAGGCACCTCATAGACAGGCGGTTCGCTGGGAACGATTTCTTCCACGGGAACAGCATCGATTGCCGGCGGATCTTTTTTACATCCGCAAACCATGACCAGACCTGCAACGCCCACAATAATTCCGATGTTGTGCTTCATCATTCTGACCTCATCATAAAAAAGACTCAGTTATACAAGTGTAATTATGAGCCTGGAGCCTGGAGCTTAGAGCCTGAAATTGTGAATCTATTTTCAAAACTCAAAGCAAAGAAAGCCGGATTCCTGGAATGTGTAACACTGATCAAACATAGCCTAAAAAAAAAGCCCTGTTCCCCACTGAATATCAAAAATCATCGTGGATGAACAGAGCTAAGCTCACGCACAAAATGCTTTAATGACACACGAACTTTTTATCGCATTCCGCTTTGCATGCTTTATGAAGTTCAGCGCAGTTCTTGCCTTTTCCGCATTCATTTTTTACGGATTTGCAATCCTGACGACATGCCGTTCGTTCAATTTTGCATTCCTTCTGTTCCGGAGTCAGTGCGTGCCGTTCTTTGTGGGCATTTTTATCTTTTTCAGGTTTATCCTTCAATTCTCCCACCGGCCGTCCTTTTTTCGGAGGCTCAGGTGCTGCTTTAATGGGTTTATCCGGTTTGGGTTTCGGGGCAGCTTCTTTTATGGGTTTATCCGGTTTGGGCTTCGGAGCAGCCTCTTTTGCGGGTTCGGGCAGTTTGCGACCCGGTGCAATCTCTTGTACTGGCTTTACCTGCTCCTTTCTCGGCTCAATTTTAGCAGGCGCATCCGGTTTGGGTTTGGGAGCGCCTTCGATAATCGGCTTTGTGAGCTGCTTTTCCTCGACCTTTTCGGGATCCTTTTTGATTTCTTCCTTCTTGATATCGAGCTTTTCAGCATTCTTATCGATTTTTGCAGGCTTCAACTCTTTGGGATTCTCAATGCGAACCGGTTTGCCGGGATCCTGAGCAACAGCATCCGACACTCCAAAAAACCAAACTGCACTCACCAATAATCCGAGTTTTATCCAATTCTTTCTCATGACCAGCTCTCCTCAATATCGCATTTATACTCATAGGCACCGCACCTGAATCTGAATGCGATGCCCCCGGAATTCTATAGCAATATTTTGACCAGGGATCAGATCAATTTTTTCATTCACCGCTGATCAAACGAATGGTACGTGCAATGGCGCCTTTTTCATTATGACCTTCGGTATAGCTCACAGCCGCATTATGGCGCAGCCTGTCAAACGTCGTATCGATCAAATCTGCATAACAGAAGAAAATATCGACGCCCTCACCATCCGGAGCAATAAATCCCCAGCCGGATGGATTCAGGAGTACGATGTGACCATAATGCAGATCTTCCGGATTGATATTCTCACTGTGCCCCTGGTCCATATAGGAATTCATAATGGCTGAACTGCCGGAATCCTCATCCTCATCGTCATCCCAATAATCCGCTGCAGCATCTTCCTCGTTGTCCGTCGTGCGAGCGACAAAAAGACTGACAGGCGAACCCGGATCATATTTGCCGGATTCAATCACATCCGACATCATCACCGGATAAACCGCATCCGCCATCAAACGGCGGGAAACATGCGTCTCGTGGCGAAGGCCGCGATCATTGATGAAATCAAATTCCCAGCCCAGAACCATCGTCCTCGTGCCCGTCGCCTGAATCTTCTGAACCAGCGGCGCATAATCGCTGTCACCGGCAACCAGTACACAAACATCATAGTGGCGCAGATGGGCCATTTCGTACGCTTCCAGGGCCAGTGCAACATCGACGCTCTTTTCATTCCCTTCAGTCATGGGCCAGAAGTGCGTCGTCACACCGTTGTACATCAAAACATCTTCAAAAATGCGTTCACCGCGAATCCAGCCTTTCTGTTCGACGACCTGGGTCGTGTAACGACCCCTGAAATAATGCGCATCCACTATGCGGCAAAACTCTGTCGTCGTGTGCTCACGGCGCGCAACCTCCTCACGAACAAACTCGTGAAGCCCTGAAATACTCAGACGCATGTGATGTCTGTGATGAAATACATAGTAATTGCTTACATGATAGAGATAATTACCGTCATAAAAAATACCAATCTTAATTACATTTTCCGACATATTATTTTCCACGCAAAAATTAAAAAACGTGATCGACCACCGATCACAATACCAATTTATTATACGTCCATTTATTCTTATTTGTCAAAGAGATGCAACACGATTCATATTCGATTGACCAAATAATATGCTGCATATCGAAATTCGCGAAGAATCTCTTCTTAATAAAGAATACCGATAAACTACATTTTATTCCCGAAATTTTTCTATCATGCATGCATCGTAATCTCAATTACCTGTTGTCTAAACCATTGCCAAACGCATTACCTTCCATTATGATTAGGAAGGGGGATATGTAGTTTAATGTGCTCCATCGAGTTTTTTTATAAGGAGACTGATTTTGACTGATTCTGCTGCAACAGCTCAAACAGGCAGTAAACACCACCCCAAGGGGCTGTTTCTGCTTTTTGTGACCGAAATGGCTGAACGATTCAGCTACTACGGCATGCGAGCGCTTCTGACACTTTACCTCGTTGCTGCCTTTTTCGACAGCAGCATGTCTTCGCAAATCTACGGTTCCTACACGGGTCTCGTCTATCTGACGCCGCTTCTTGGCGGTTATATCGCAGACCGTTACTGGGGCAACCGTCGTTCCATCATCGTCGGCGGTCTCATCATGGCTCTGGGGCAGTTCTGCATGTTCCTGAGTGCCTGCTTCGTCAAGCAATCCATTTTCGAAGAAGGTGGTCAGATCATGGGAAATGTCGACAACTCCGTTTCCCTCATGTTCCTGTTTACTGGCCTCGTCGCACTAATTCTCGGCAACGGCTTCTTTAAACCCAACATCTCCACGATGGTCGGCGATCTCTACGAACCTACGGATCACCGCAAGGACTCCGCCTTTACCATCTTTTATATGGGCATCAACATCGGTGCATTTCTTGCCCCGTTCGTCTGCGGTACTTTGGGTAAAGGTGAATGGAACAATCTGTCTCCATTCAAATGGGGATTTTTATGTGCCTGTATCGCCATGCTGTTATCCGTCGCAGTTTTCTGGCTCCTCAAGGACAAATTCCTCGTCACGCCCGAAGGACTTGGCATCGGTCTTCCGCCATCCCAATCCGAATTGCTTATGAAAAAGGATGCACAAAATGAAATTGCAGCCGTAGAAGCCGGTGAAGCTTCTGATTCGGAAGACAAGGGGCTGACTGCATTTGAAGACCTTAATAAGGACGCAGTAAAACCAACCAATTCCCCGACGCGCCTTGCATTATGCATCTTAGGCGCACTCTTTCTGTTCTTCGTCTTCTCCCCGCTGCGCAATCTGATTTGGGGTGACCCGCTCGTGCTGAACTTCAACGATTTCATTTCAGCGTCGGTTTTCGCGTTTTCCATCATCCTCCCAATCTTTATCATTACGGATTGCACACTGACCAAAACGGATAAAAGCCGCATCGGCGTCATTTATATTATCGCCGTATTCGTCATTTTCTTCTGGTCAGCCTTTGAGCAGGCGGGTTCATCCCTCACGCTCTTTGCCGAAAACCAGGTCGACCGCAACCAGCTTGGCTTTGAATTCAATACGACCTGGTTCCAGTCGGTCAACCCGATTGTCGTCGTCTCGTTTGCACCGCTCATGGCCATTCTCTGGGAAAAACTCTCCAAAAAAGGCAAGGAACCTCCTTCGGTCGTCAAACAGGCAATGGGGCTCATGCTGCTCGCAATCGGCTACCTCGTCATTGCATTTGCGACCAGAGACATCGAACCCGGCGTCAAAGTCTCGATGTTCTGGCTCCTGGCTCTCTATTTCATCCACACCATCGGCGAACTCTGCCTTTCCCCCATCGGTCTTTCGATGGTCAACAAACTCGCCCCTGCCCACCTCGCTTCTTTGCTGATGGGCGTGTGGTTCATGTCGAATGCGGCATCCAACATTTTTGCCGGTGAACTCGCTACGCTTCTGCCCACCGAAGGTCAGCCGGCAAAAACATTCCTCGGTTTCGAAATCGCCACGCTCGACAGCTTCTTCTTCATCTTTGCCATCATGGCCGGTGTAGCATCACTCCTGCTTTTTGCGCTGTCACCCATCATTCGCAAGATGATGAAAGGCATCAACTGATTTATCACGGATTTCGGATGCACAAAGGCCGCAGCACAACGCTGCGGCCTTTTTTATATGCAAACCGCAGCGTATGGCAAAGCCATAGCGGCGGTCAGGCGCGCGTATTTTCGTCAGAAAAAAGCGCGCCCCCAAAAAACTATTCGCGATTCAGATTTTTAAACGCCACCGACAGCATCAGTCGAATCCGGTTGAGCTGATTGACTTCGCTGGCTCCCGGATCGTAATCGATGGCGGAAATATTGGCGCTGGGGTGTAGCTCGCGTAGTTTTTTGAGCATTCCCTTGCCGGTCACATGATTGGGCAGACACGCAAAAGGCTGCAGACACAGAATATTGGGCACGCCGGAGTTGAGCAATTCCAGCATTTCTGCGGTCAAAAACCATCCCTCACCGTTGTTGTTGCCAATCTGCAGGACGGGTTCGGCGAGTTTCATGAGCGACCGAATGCCGGCAGGCGGATCGAAGCGACGACTCTTCGAAAGCGCGTCGATTGCGGGTTTCTGATAGTATTCGCAGACCCTGAGCAAAGTCTGGCACACCAGATGCGCCTTGAGTGATTTGCCGAGCTTTTCGTACAGAAATCCCGAATCAGCCATGACATACTCAAAGAATCCCATGAGTTCGGGGACGACCGCTTCCGCCCCCTCCGATTCAAGCAATTCGACCAGATGATTGTTTCCGTCGGGATGAAACTTGACCAGAATTTCGCCGACGATGCCGACCCGGGGTTTTACGATATTGCGCAGTTCGAGCGCATCGAAATCGCGCACGATGCCTTCTATCGTCTTTCGGTATTCAGCGAAGTCGGGCGTTTCAAGATTCTTCAGGCATACCGCATTCCACTTTTCGTACAGTTTGTCGGCACTTCCCGCGACAAGTTCGTACGGGCGCGTTCTGTAAAGACATCGCATCAGCACATCGCCATAGATGAAGGCCTGCAATGACCGATGAACCATTTTGGGGCTTATTTGGAATCCCGGATGGGATTCGAATCCCTGCGCCGAAATCGGAATGATCGGAACATACCCAAATCCGGCATCCTGAACGGCCTTTCGAATGAATGCCACATAATTGGTTGCACGGCAGCCGCCGCCCGTCTGCGTAATCAAAACGGCTGTGCGGCGCGGATTGTACTTGCCCGATTTGAGGGCATACATGATTTGACCTGTGGTGATGATCGTCGGAAAACAGGCATCATTGTTGACGTATTTCAAGCCTTCATCGATGACTTTCTGGCCTCCGTCGTTCAGGATCACGAGCTGATATCCATCGAGCGCAATGGCCTTTTCGAGCAGATTGAAGTGAATCGGACTCATCTGCGGTGCGATGATGGTATAGCGGTCTTCCTTCATGAACTTCATGAATTGGGGCTGCGGACGGCTAAAATCCCGCATCTTCGGCACGAACCCACAGCGTTTTCGCTCTTCGAGTGCCGCAATCAGCGAACGAATGCGGATTCGGGCCGCACCGATATTGCTGCCTTCGTCAATTTTGAGGGCCGTATAAATTCCGGAACATGCCTGAATGATCTCCATGACCTGATCGGTCGTGACCGCATCAAGTCCGCAGCCAAAACTGTTGAGCTGAACGAATTCGAGATCGGGGGTCTGAGCCACATACTGGGCAGCGCAATAGAGTCTGGAATGATACGCCCATTGATCGATGACCCTGAGCTGTTTGCCGCGATTCCCGCGATGCCACACGGAATCTTCACTCAATACCGCAATTCCGAAGCTGGCGATCATTTCGGGAATTCCGTGATTGACCTCCCTGTCGACGTGATAGGGCCGTCCGGCGAGTACAATTCCGCGCGAATGATGTTCGCGGATGTAGTCGAGGGCTTTGTCACCCTCGCGCCGGATATCGGCTTTGAACCGATCGCGTTCCTCGAAGGCCGCCTGAGTTGCCTTGTACACCTGCATCTGCGTTACGTTGGCAATTCGGGAAAATTCCTCATAAATTCTGTGCCAGAGTCCTTTGCGATCATCGAGGTTAAAGAAAGGATTCAAAAACGGAATCTTCGATTCTGTCAAAGCATCCGTATTGTTTTTGATGACTTCGGGATAGGAGGTCACGATCGGACAGTTGTAGTGATTGTTTGCGGTTTCGACTTCGCGCTGTTCGTAGGAAATGCATGGATAAAAGATAAAATCCGGACGTTTTTTGATCAGCCAGGCAATGTGTCCGTGAACGAGTTTTGCCGGATAACATGCAGATTCCGAAGGAATGGATTCCAGACCGGATTCGTAGAGTTTTTTGGACGACGGCGGCGACAGAAGCACCGAAAACCCCAGTTTTGTCAGCAGTGTGTGCCAGAACGGATAGTTCTCGTACATATTGAGCACTCGCGGAATGCCGATCACGCCATGCGGCGCATTTTCACGCGGTAGGGAAACGTAGTCGAACGTTCGCTTTTCCTTGTAGGCAAAGAGATTCGGAACCGAGCTGTCCGAAGATTTTCCGGTTGGCTTTTCACAGCGGTTGCCCGTCAAAAAGCGCGAACCATCGCTGAATGCACATATCGTCAAAAGACAGTTATTCTGGCATCCGCCGCAGCGCCGCATGCTGGTTTTGTAAGAAAATGCCTCAAGATCCTTTCCGAAACGAATCGAACTCCTGTTCTTGTCATCCGGACAGCGCGTCTGCGCGATCAGAGCACTTCCGTAGGCCCCCATCAGGCCCGCAATATCCGGCCTGATCGCATGCACGCCTGCGATATTTTCGAAAGCACGCAAAACCGCATCATTCAAAAACGTTCCCCCCTGAACGATCACTTTTCGGCCGATTTGTTCTGTATTCCGCAGTTTAATGACTTTATGGATGGCGTTCTTGATGACCGAATACGACAATCCGGCAGAAATATCCCCGACTTCCGCCCCCTCTTTCTGGGCCTGTTTGACGCGGGAATTCATAAAGACGGTACACCGCGTTCCCAAATCCACCGGCGAAGAGGCGAACAATGCCTCTTTTGCAAAAGACTGCGGCGTATGTCCAAGACTTCGCGCAAACGTTTCGATAAATGAACCGCATCCCGAAGAGCAGGCTTCGTTGAGCATGATACTCTCGATGACTCCGTCCCGAAGCGTCATGCATTTCATGTCCTGACCGCCGATATCGAGGATAAACTCGACACCCGGCAAAAACTTTTCTGCCGCACGATAATGCGCGATCGTCTCGATCTCCCCCTCATCCACCAGAAGTGCTTTTCTGATAAGCCCCTCGCCGTAACCGGTCACACAGGCATTCGCTATCGTGACATTTTCCGGAAGAACGCGTTCGATCTGCCTTAGAATTTCTATCGTTTTCTGGAGGGGCTTTCCCTCGTTCCCGCCATAAAAATCATACAGAATTTCATTATTTTCGCTGATTAAAACGGCTTTTGTCGTCGTCGAACCGGCATCAATTCCCAAAAATGCGCGCCCCGAATACTGCGCAATATCAGCCCTCGGAGCACTGCACTCATGCTGCCGGACGAATGCCTGATAATCGGCTTCGTCGGCAAAAAGCGGATCCAGCCTCGAAACTTCCGGCTCAATATTCTCCCGAAAATCAGCCAGACGCCTCTGCAGCTCATCCCAGCTAATCGGAACGGTCTTTTCGGACAAAAGACAAGCGCCAAGTGCAACAAACAAATTCGCATCCTCAGGAAGCAAAATATCATCCGGTGCCAGTTTCAGCGTCTCGATAAAACGTTTTCTGAGTTCGGGCATAAACTGCAGCGGACCGCCCAAAAAAGCGACCTTGCCGCGAATCGGATGCCCGCACGCAAGCACACTCACGGTCTGATTCACGACCGCCTGAAAAATACTCGCTGCGATATCCTCATGCCGCGCACCTTCATTGATGAGCGGCTGAATATCCGTCTTTGCAAACACGCCGCATCGCGCTGCAATCGGATATATGACCTTATAATCTCTGGCTAAATCATTCAATCCATCCGGATCCGTATCCAGCAGAACGGCCATCTGATCGATGAATGCCCCCGTCCCGCCTGCACACGTTCCGTTCATGCGCTGTTCAAGCGTCGAACCAAAAAAGGTTATCTTGGCATCCTCTCCGCCAAGTTCAATCGCAACATTCGTCTCGGGAAGCACCTGTTCCACTGCATGACTCGACGCAATCACTTCCTGACAAAAAGCCAGATCAAGCCGATCTGCAACGCCAATCCCCGCACTTCCCGTCACCTGTATCGTCATTTCGGGACACCCAAGTTCAGTCCCAATCTCTGTCAGTACATCCAGAAATACCTGACGAATATCAGAAAAATGCCTGCGATACGTTTTGTACACCGTCTCATGCGCATCATTGAGAATCACTGCTTTGAGCGTCGTCGAGCCGATATCAAAACCACAATGAAATACAGAACTCATTTCATTCCCAACAAAATAGACTTAACCACATGTACACCATAGGCGCACACGCCCTGTTAACGATGGAATGAAACATTTATTTCATAAATTTAATGTTATATTTTCGTTGAATATTTTTGATCGATAGAGACGAGCCCTGGGCTTGATATTTTGGGGCAGACTAACGGCGTTTGGCCGCCGTTACGTCTGCCGCCGGCCGCTATGTCGCAGACATACGCGGCCGGAGCCGCGCTAATGCTTACGCGCGGCTGCTCAGATTTTCATCCAGAAGATGCGACGGAATCACATGATGCAATGCACGCAGGAGACTTCCTTTGGCATTCGGATTACGTGCTTCGAGCGCAGCCAGAAGCTGTTTCGTTTCGTAGCGTTCGCCGGAATGTCCGCGAGTACAGAATGTCTGCTCGGAAATCGGAATTTCCAGATATTGTGACGCCTCGATGAGCAGACTTTCGGGAATGTAAAGCATGGGACGAATGATCGTATTGACTCCGTTATCTGCCAGCAATCTGGCCGGCATGGCCTTGATCTGACCATTGAACAGGATATTCATCATGAAGGTTTCGATCGTGTCGTCCCGGTGGTGTCCAAGCGCTATCTTATTGTATCCTTCGCGCGTTGCCTGCGTATAAATGATGCCCCTTCGAATGCGCGAACACAGCCCGCAGGGCGAATCGCCGGGAGGAATTTTTTCGGCCAAAAGACTTGCGGTATCCAAATCCTCATGCCAGACGCGAACCCCTTCGTGTTTCAGCTTGTCCAGTGCATCCCTGGCCGGAAAATCCGGCGCGGACTGATTCAGATGAAACACGCCTATCTCGAATTCGAAGGGCACAATTCTGCGAATCGATTCGAGCAAATGAATGAGCAGTATGGAATCCTTGCCGCCCGAAAAGGCAACCATGATGCGGTCATTCGGCTCTATCAGCTTCCAGGCGATGGAACACTGCGAAACGAGACGCGTCAGCTTTTTCTGCAGGGGAACGGGAAGTGATGCAATCATAGTGTTAGTTGTTAGGGGTTAGTGTTAGCACAAAATAAAAACAGCCACGCCCTACCGGGGCGTAATATTCGTAGTCCATAGCCTAAAAATTGACAATTTATTTGCGATTGTAATAGTGTATTCAATGGTAACAAAGCGTTTACCAAATGAGTCCCGGTATGGGAGTTTTCCTGCTGAGGACTGATTTACTTTGGGGACTTGAGGAGCCGATGTGCCATGCCATATAACCCTGGAGATGTTCTAAAAGAAAGGTATATCATCGAGGAAGTTCTCGGAAAGGGTTCGATGGGAGAGGTTTATCGTGCAAAACATGTCACAATTAACCGACAGTTTGCCATCAAGCTCATGCATGTCCATATTGCCGAAAAGGCCGATTCTCTTGCCAGATTCCGCAGGGAAGCCAATGCTGCCGCACAACTCGATCATCCGCATATTTGTCAGGTGACGGATTTCGATTCGACCGAAAATGGCGACTTCTACCTCGTGATGGAATATCTGAAGGGCGAAACGCTCAGGGATAGACTCGAACGCGAAGGAACGATACAGATAAAGAGCATATTCCGAATCATGCACGATTTGCTCAGTGCATTGGAATGCGCACACGAAAACGGTATCGTGCACCGCGATATCAAACCCGAAAATATTTCACTCATCAAACGGGATGACCGCGACGACTACGTCAAGCTTATCGATTTTGGCATTGCTCATGCCGAGATCAAGAACGACAACGAAGGTACGCTCACGCAATCCGGGCAGGTCTATGGAACACCGCAGTATCTTTCGCCCGAACAGGTGATGGGCGACCCGGTCGATTCGCGGGCTGACCTGTATTCATGCGGTTGTTTGCTGTACGAAATGCTCGAAGGCAATCCTCCGTTTGATGCAGATAACTACATCATGCTGCTCAATAAACATCTCATCCTCGACCCGCCGCATCTTTCTGTCGAACTGGAATGCGCGCAGGAACTGGACGATGTCATCCAGCGCATGCTGATGAAACATCCCCGGGATCGTTTCTCGTCTGCACGCGAGGTCCGTTCCGTTCTTTCGGATATCGCGAATCGGTTCTATCCGTCGATCAATCTGCCCATGTCCAAAGTGGAAGGCAACATCCCCTCGCTGGAAACCAAACGACTCTCCAACTCCAGGATGAAACCCGTGGCGGGAGAAAAAAAAGGCCGCACGACGATTTCGAACCCCTATATTAATCCGGACGAAGTCGGGCTGCTTCAAACCCAACAAAATAAGGATTCTTCATCCGCAGGCGAAAATAACCAGAAAAACGACGAATCATCCGCCGGCAATGCAAAGAAAAAATCGAGAATTATCAAGGCTGCGATTGCTTCCGGTATCGTTCTGGTGCTGCTGGCTGCAGCACTGCTCATTTGGATGAATTCGACAGAATCTGATGAAGACAGTACAGCGCAGAACTCAAATACGTCAGAGTTTATGTCGAACGAAGATCTTGTAAAATATGCGCGAACCGTATGTCCGATTCCCGAGTATAGTCCTTTATATAAAGACGAAAACCTGCAGGATGCAGCCAATAAATGCGTCAAGGGTGATTTTGAGGCTGCCTATAAATCACTCGATAAATTAAAGAACGATTATCACGAAAGTTCCCGGTTTACGATGATGATGCTGTTTAATGCCTATGCACTGCAGAAGTATCCTGTCGTCGTTCGCAATGCGTTGTCGCTCATCAATATTGATCCCAGTGTCTTCTGTCACGATGCCGCCAGAGATATCATGTATTCGCTCATTGAGTCCGATTCAACATTCGAGAGCCTGCAGAATGGCATGAGTTATCTGAATCCGGCGCGTGCTTCGGAGGCATTGTCCTGGCTGCTGCTGCTTACGCCGTGCAATCAGCATAAAAAACGATTCACGCGCATCGCAAAAGCACTCGACGCCATCGAAGACGAGCCTGAAGGAGAAAGCGGATGGCTCGAAGCTGCAGTGATCATGTGGCGTCCGTTCAAGGTCAAAGGTACATGCACAAGCAAACAAAAAGCGCTTGATAATATCGTCTACAATGGCCTCGAAGAAGAATGCAGCCAGTTGGGCGATGATTCAAAACGCCGGGGCCGTTGCTCGCTCTGCCTGAATATCTGGAAAAATCGAAGAAATGCTGGTGATACGGCAAATACTGCAGGCAGCATGCCCGAATGACGGATACTTCAGGGGAATTGTAAGATTCTGTCGTAAATAATAAAGATCTGTCTCGGTCGTGTGTCAATATAACAGGCCATCCGCTTCCCCTTTCGCTCCTGGCGGGATTACGGCTATGTCAGGCACTCACGAGTGGAGGATCGCGATTTGTAAAACCCAAATGACGAAGGGGGTGTTCGGCATCGAACACCCCCTTCCTGCGTCATCATATTTCCATTGGGAACATCATCTATTTTTTAACAATTTTGGGTTTGAGCAAAACATTGCCATTGCTCACATGGACCTGGAATGTCACGGCCTGACAATGGTGAGTTTCCTTAATCTTAGCGGCATTGCGCTGTAATCTGCGCAGGAAGCTGTCGAATTCCATCGGTGTATTAATATTATTTTCCTTGCGAAGCCGCATATATTCTTCATAAATCACTTTTGCTTCCTCGACATCAGCAGCTTCCTTAAGCCGTTTTGCCTCATCCGGATCGAGCTCAGCCTCGGCTTTGGCATTGGCTTCGTCGCTGAAATCCATCATCATGTCAGTCCAGTTCTCTGCGACATCATCCGCTGCAGGTTCTATCTGCTTGATTTCATACTGAGGAATATCATCCGCGCTCTCTCCCATGAGCAAAGCCATGGCCTGGCCATCGACCGGTTTGCCGCTCGTGACGGCATCGACAAATCCCTTCTTGATCGCATGGATGTTCTTGAGGATCGAATTAATCAGCAATACCATCAGAACAATACCGGCAATAGCCGCAATCAGTGCGGCGATCAGAATGTTCATCTGAAGTCTGTCATGCCCCTGATTGGCAACGGAGTTATTTGAAATAATATAAACGTCCGTCTCTTCCTTGTCATTCCAGGTCCAGCGAATACGCGAAAGTGCAACATCATCTCCGCTGCCGGTATTTCCTACATACACTGTATTGGCCGGAAGCATGTCATAAGAAACCTGTGCATCCGCTTTCAGTTCATTGGCATTGACATGGAACTTGCCGTTTTCAATATCTCTTCTGATATTATCATCGAGATTGGCAAAATTAATATGTTTCGCCCCTTCCTGTCCTTCCCCGAATTTCGGAGAAGAATAGGCGAACATCAGTCCAACGTAATTCGGCATCGAACGCGCAAATGCCCCAATCATATCTTTGGACAGCTCAACACCGATGACCAGAGTACCCACCAGACTGTCCTGATTCATCACAGGAGAAGCCACTGCCATGTACATTTTGCCGTCCCAGGCAAAATGTCCGAACACAGCTTTTTGAGCATGGTTTACCTGAGCAAGCGTATCGATCTCTTCATCGTAACGCTTTCCGCCCTTGAGTTCTTTGCCTTTCACACCATCCGCAATCAGCATCGACGAAATGCTGCCGTCCTTCATGGGAACAGCTGCAAAAGCCAATGCCAGATCCGGCGATTTTCCCCACCAGTAATTGCTCGGATGCTGCGCAAGCATCGAACCATACTGAGAACGCATCGTATCCCCTATCGATGCATCATGCTGTTTAATCTCTGACTGACGGGTTTCTTTCCAGGCAACCAGATGATCAAAAACTGCCGTATTCCATTTATTGTTCGTGTTGCGCTTGAGTTCGTCGGGCGTTGTAACCAACAGCTTTTCCCTGACATCCGCCAGTTCGGCAATGAATTTCGGATCCGCAGAAAATGCCGTTGCCTGGGCATTCAGACTGATTTCAGCATTGACCAGTTTTTCTTTCAGAACATCCTGAATGCGATAATGTTCCGCCTCAACGACGTTCGCCGAAAGAACGGATACATCCTGGGATAGATACAAAATACAACCGGTAAACGCTGCTATTAATAAGACGATCAGGATGGATGCCTTGAGTCTGTACATGCCTAAATCTCCAAAAAGACGGCGCCCGTCGCCGCACGCTACCGTATATGACACAAATGTCATAAAAGGGCAAAGATATTAAGGTAATCATTGTGAGTTATTGAGGTCAGCACAAAATATTATCAGACACGCCCCAATGGGGCGCCACCGACAGCACTCCGGAATCAACCCTCTCTATGAAAAAATGAAAGATCTTCCAGAAGCTGTGTCATATTCGCGGACAATTCCTGACTCTTCTTCAGATATTTGGCATGCTTGCGCCCGTTCTGAGCATACGAAACGTCAAACATATTCTGGCTCTGAAGCTTCTGCAGTGCGTGGCTGTAAAATACTTTGGATCTCGATTCAGGCAAAATACGGTGGGCTTCGACATCCAGTTTGGCCTGAGCAAGCAGCTCATTAATCATCCCGGATTCCTCAACCGTCTCGGTAATATGCTCAAATGCCCGGTAAACTGCCTGATAACTCTCGATATGATTCTCCATACAGCGCGAAAGGTTGCGAATGGCATCCATGGCTTCCGGCACAATGATTATCCTGTCATCTTCCGCAGATATCCAGTGACGATTCAAAAATGTATTCAGCGTTTCACTGAATCTTTCATCCATACCGGATGGTGAAAATTCAATTGAAAATAGATCCGCGATTTCCCGGAATCTCTCGCAAAGCGCATCTTTTGTACGCGCTTCATCTTTTAACGAAAGCAATGCGCATGATATATATATATCGTCAATCAGTGCAAACAGCAGAATATTCTTATAAAAAGCCATCTGAAGGCGGCCATCTGCATCAATATCGATAATTTCATCGTCCCCCTTCCGGATGGCCCCATTGTACTCTTTATCAAAGAGTTTGAGCGTTTCGATCATCGGTTCCCTGAGCGGAGAAACGAGCGACGAGTAATCCAGATCGGCCGAAGCCCCCGAATCCGATATGGCAGGCATTTCTTCTGAATACTGCGGCTCATGCAGCGTCGCACGGCTTGCCGCCAGCGCCGTCTGCAATACCGGCGAAATCACAGCCTTGCGCTCGATCAAAAGCGCAAGAAAGAATGCCGCACTCCCGAGCAAATCATCAATCCCGGCCGGCAGCTTACGCGCATTGAGCAATGCACAGCTCAAAAGCGAACTCGTCGTAATCGTCGATGCCCGATTGATCCGGTTCATCAGTTCCAGAGCCATCACATCGATATCATTCGTCAAATCCGCTTCTGTTACCGAATGCTCCGGCGATAGATGCAGCGCATCATTCAAATCGATAGGGGAAGCAAAAGAAACATATATCTGACCGTACTTGCTGATGAGCAGACGCGTCGTCCGGATCAGATTCGTAATATTTTCCTTTTGTTTTACCGCGCCATCCTGTTCATTCTTATAAGCCATGTCCTCGATGACTTTTTCGTAGGTAATGGCACAGGGAATGATCTTGACCGGCAGCGAAGGATCCCCGACGACGGCCTGCGCAATCATGCGCAGAATGCCAAACTTGGGCTGAAGCACCTGTCCCGTTCGCGAACGGCCCCCTTCGATAAAGAACTCCACCGGATATCCCTCGTGAAGAATCTTGTCGATATAATGCTTGATGCACGCTGTATATAACAGCTCACCGCGAAACGATCGCTTGATGAAAAATGCACCGCCGCGCCTCAGGATCCCGCCGACCGGCGGGAAGTTCAGGTTTTCACCCGCCGCAATATGCGGAGGCAAAACACCATTCTGAAACAACAAAATGCTCAGAACCAGATAATCGATATGACTCTTGTGACTGGGAATGAATACGAGGCGGTGAGTCTTTGACAACTCCCTGATTTCATTGAACTTTTCTGTATCATAGTACAATCCGTTGTAGATCGTGCTCCACATCGGCGTAAACACTGCACAGAAAATCTTACACACCAGCAATGAAAACTTGGACGCCGTCTTGTCCAGGATTTTGCGCGCCTCCAGCACCAGCTCTTCCTGGCGCTGTCCCGTCGACTGCGAAATCGATTTGAGTTCCTCCTGAAACGATTCTGACTGAACGATCTCACGCAAAAGCTGCTGATGCGGCTTGACCTTCGGTCCGTTGACCTGCGTGTGCATCATATCGATATCATCATTCAGCACTCGCCGTATCTGCGCACCCGTCTTCAGTTCATTGAAATCCAGGATCTGATGATGAATCAGGCAAAGCGGCTTGCCTATCTGCATAAAGAGCTGCAGCGGATTCGAAACCGTAATAAATCTGCGAATCGAACTCGGACGCGTCGGTGTGCCGTAAAGCTCATTAAACAGCGTATGATGGTAGGTTTCGGCACGTCTTTCCCAGATAATCCCTACGGGAACAAAATGTATTTTGAGTTCGGGATGTTCGATCGCGAGTTCCCGAATAGCTTCCAGAATGGCCTCTGTCCGCGCAATATTCTCGCGTTCCTTCAATCCATACTGATTCAGAAAGATGAGAACCGGACGCCGTTCCAAAACAGCTTCTGCAATATCGGCGGGCGTAGGCTTCTTTTTGCGCTTCGAAAAAATACTGAACAAACGACGGTTAATCGGGGCATACCTGAGCTTGCTCTGCCCGTTGCCGGTATATGCCAGCCGCAGTCCCATCTTCAGACACAGATCATTCAAAAACAAATAGTCATGCTTGTTCTCCGAATCCAACAGATAAACGATGGACTCATTCTCAGGAATAGAGCGGATTTCCTGAACCTGTTTCGGCTCGTGCACGACCCTGGAATAAATCCAGAAATAAAGCCCGCGCACCAAAAGAGCAAACGCCGTCAACATCCCAAAGCGCGTGGGACTTAACGTGTCCGCCTGAAATGGTTTCGGCAGATGATTGTCACCGTCTGTATCCGGTACGATCGAAGAATTCACGGCTGTTTATCTCTCCACACTGTTCGATAAAAACTTATCCCCATACCCCCTTCCGGTTGTATACCACAACTCTGCCCCATCATTCATGGCTATTTTCTGAATCGACTGCATATTAAAGAGTCGTTTCTGTCAAATGTCCACACTTCCATCGTTTTTTCCGTACACGAAAAGTCCATCACACCGCTGGTATCCGGCAGTGCGATGGTAGTTCCAATCGGAATCAGATGCTGATATGAATTGCTTTTTATCGTTCCATCACGCAAACGCTTCGTGACAGTACCATCGATCACTCTCCTGGAATTCATCATGGCATCCACAATCACGGATATATCTTCATTATTGCCCTGTGATCCCTGTCCTATCCTGCGAATAAAACGATATCGCTTCGCCAGCACATCCGGCGTCTTCACGCCATCGTCAGGCATCTGATTATCATCTGTCGAAGGTAAATGACGAGGAACGATGGATTTGGCACTCTCTGACATGACACTACCCGGGGGATATCAACTGATGCAGCGGAATTTTCATACGCTTCGCAGGCTTTTGTCCATCGCGGACGTTTCCCGAAACGTCCGCGATGTTCCAATGCGCCCTGCGGCTCCGGCTATGCGCAAATGCGCATACGCCATCGCGCTTTGGCTATGCACTGCGTGCATACGCCAAAGCCGTTCTCTGATCCGGGTATCATACACACTTGGTTACATTATTATACCCGTTAATTCACAAAATAATCCTTTGTTGCAACGACATCCACCCCCGTGCCTGCAACGTTATGAATGATGACATCGCCGATTCTGACGGGAGCAGCCGCATACGTTCTTTTGATTTCGTCCATCACATCCATAATTTTGCTTTTGGGCACATCCGATGCAGTTTTGACCGAAACTCTTGGATACACCCCCGTTTCCTCCGGGGTCGCATTTTCATGCGGCAAAACAGCGACAGAACTCGTGACGATGCGCATGGGGCTGACGACTTCCCTGCGCGCATAATTGTTCCCGATTTTGCAGGAATTTCCTTTAACACTGACGACCGAACCGTTTTCCATTTCGACGGTGATCTGGCATCCCATCGGACAGCCAATACAGGTGAGTTCTTTCGTTTCCATCTTTTACTCCGGCTCCACGGCAATGATGACCTTTTTAATATCTTTATATTCCTGCATCTGCGCTTTCCTCAATATGGCCTGTTCCATTTCGCCGGGAGCCATGATGCGCTTTTTCTGATGTATAATGCGCGTATCACCAATATATACATTGATATAATGTTCTTTATATACATTCGAAACGCGAAAACGAACGATGAGCTTTTCGGGCATGCGTTCCACATCGATTGTCGTCGGCACAGTGTAGCGAACGCCGCCCTTTGCGATAACATGAACCAGATCGTCCGGCGAACCGCATTGGAGCTGTCCGGCGACAAACGCCGCAGCCGCCTGTCCGGCGCGCCCAGCTTCTTCCGACACGTAATCGACGAGATCATGGACATGCAGCACATTGCCGCATGCAAAAATACCGGGAATGCTCGTTTCGAAATCCTCTGCGACAAAAGGACCGCTCGTCACCGGATTGATCTCAATCCCGGCGCTGCGGGATAATTCGTTTTCGGGAATCAGACCGGTGGAAAGCATCAGGGTATCACATTCGTAATATTTCTCAGTTCCGGGGATGGGTTTGTTGTGCGCATCCACCTGCGCAATCGTCACGCCCTCTACGCGTTCCTTACCTTTGATATCGACAACCGTATGCGACAGCAAAAGCGGAATATCATAATCATTCAAACACTGGACGATATTGCGCTTGAGCCCGCCGGAATACGGCATCAGCTCTGCGACACACAGCACCTTTGCCCCTTCGAGCGTCATGCGGCGCGCCATGATCAGTCCGATGTCGCCGCTGCCCAGAATCACAACTCGCTTGCCCGGCATGTACCCCTCAATATTGACAAGTCGCTGGGCAGTTCCTGCCGAAAATATGCCGGCAGGCCGAAATCCCGGGATGTTCAGCGCCCCTCGCGGACGCTCGCGGCATCCCATAGCCAGAATCACAGCTTTTGCACTTATTTTCATCATGCCATCGCTGCGGTTCATGGCCGTCACAGTGCGATCCGCTGCAATATCCAGCACCATCGTGTTCAATTTATATTCAATGCCGCGGGCTTTGACCTGTTCGACAAAACGCGCTGCATACTCAGGCCCCGTCAGTTCCTGCTTAAACGTATGCAATCCAAAACCATTATGAATACACTGGTTAAGAATGCCCCCCAGCTCAGAATCTCTCTCGAGAATGAGAATGTGTTCACATCCGGCATCACGGGCAGCAGCGGCTGCAGCCAGTCCCGCCGGCCCCCCGCCAACAATCACGATATCGTATGAATTCATAAGGGTCTTTTATATCCTCTTGCAACGTCAATCATTAGCCATCACCACGATGTTTGTACTGCATACAGTCCGCACACGGCGAATCTAACTGAATGCACACGCACAGGCAAGGAGATTTCCAAATCGGAATGCTCAGATCTCAATATATTTGGATCTGTATGGCGAGTGCGTTAACAAGCTACAATTCCTACATCATTTGGGCGTTATCTCCACACTCGCATAACAGAGCCTTTTGTTTAGTGCCATTTCACCGAAAATGATTTATACTGTTTTGCCACGTACAGAATGTCTGTACTCTATGAGGAGTTTTTATGCCGGAATTTTTGGTCAGCAACTTTAATGTGTTTTTAATCGGGATGTCGGTTCTTGCCGTCATCGTATTTATTTCCCTGTTTTTTGTCGATGCCGGATATGGCATGTTTCGCACAAAGAAATGGGGAATATCCTTACCGAATAAAATCGGTTGGTTTTTAATGGAAGTCCCCATCTTTGCATTGATGTGCTGGTTCTTCTTTACCTCAGATCGGGTTCAGCTGCCCTATATCGTATTCTTTATCATTTTTCAGATACATTATTTTCAGCGCGTATTCATTTTCCCCCTGCTCATCAAAGGAAAGAGCAAAATGCCGCTGGCCATCGTATTAATGGGCGTTTTGTTCAATTCTCTCAATGCTCTGATGCAAGCCGGATGGCTGTTCTATATATCGCCGGCGGATTATTATGACAACAACTGGCTTTGTTCACCGCAGTTCATCATTGGTACAATATTATTCTTTGCCGGGTTTGCCATCAATATCGATTCGGATTATATCATCCGGCATCTGCGAAAACCGGGTGATACCAAACATTATCTGCCCAAGAAGCATTTGTTTAAATATGTGACATCCGCAAACTACTTTGGCGAATTTCTGGAATGGGTCGGTTTTGCAGTTCTGACATTCTCGTGGGCCGGTGCCGTCTTTGCCTGGTGGACATTCGCAAACCTCGCCCCGAGAGCCGTTCGGTTGAACAGAAAATATCACAGCGAATTCAAGGAAGAATTTGAACAGCACAATCCCAAAAGTATATTGCCGTTCATTCTGTAGATGCCTGCTCGGGGAATATCCCCAAAATGCGGACGTTCCCTTTGCCTTTGTACTGATTTTATATAGATTAAAACGGTGCGTATTTGCGCAGCAAATAGCACCGTGGGGGTAGGCGCGTATTTGCATCCGCAAATAGCGCCGCAGGGGGCCTGCCCCCACACAACCACCCCAAAATCAGAGCACGGTTCTTTTCCGTCTTAACAGTGCCAATCCGGCAAGTGCGAATGCCATGAACCAGGGAGTTCCATGATGATTTCCTGAATTGAAATCACAGGAACTGCCAGACGATATTTTAATATCGTGATCATCGCTGTCGGGATCTTCATCGTCGTCATCGTCGTCGTCATCGTCATCAGTCTTTTCGGACTTCCCTGGTTTTCCTTTGCCGTCATCGTCCGCCTTGTCATCCTTGTCATCTTTTTTATCATCATCTTTTTTATCATCATCTTTTTTATCGGCATCATCTTTTTTATCATCATCCTTTGCTTTTTCCAGACATTTGCCTTCAGAGCAATACTCATTTTCGGAGCATTCATCCGCTATAATTTTGCCATCTTTGCAGCTCTGAACCTTTCCATCGTCATCGCATTTCTTTTCAAAAGCTTCGTCACATTCCGGCGGATCCACGCAAGCGCCCTCGATGCAGAGTTTTCCGCTCTCTGAACAATCCACTTTTTGAACTACGCCTTCGGCACAGGTTACGACGACCTGTTCTTCGCAGGAAGCCGGCTGTGTTTTGTCACATTCTGCGCATTCGCCATGATAACAGCTCAGATTCTCGCCGCAAGCCGTCAGGACAGATTCATAAGCCATACATGTGTTGACCTGATTGTCGCTGCATGTTTTTTCGTCCAGAGTCTGGCATTTCTTTTCAAAAATACATTGTCCGCTGATGTATCCGGCACCGCGGGCAAGCATCAGAGCAAAGCCATCCCTGTTCATGGTTCCGTCCGGCGAATATTTACCATCGCCGCCGGTAATGGCACAATTACGTACAAGAGCTTCCACATACGGATATGCCCAGTGATCGGCAGGAACATCCGAAAACGTGGGTGTCGGAGCATTTTTAAAGGCATCCGTATTCTCAATGAATGATTTTGCAATGATTGTCGCGGCTTCGGCACGTGTAATGATATCATTCGGACGGAATGATTCTGCTTTGGAAATGATGCCCTTCTGAACCAGAGCTTCGATGGCTCCGTATCCTTCGGAACCAGCAGGAACATCCGAAAATGACGGCGCCTCCGGGGATGCATCCGGCAATCCCAGTGCTTTGGCAGCAAACTGTGCTGCTTCAAACCGGCGCATACCGCAATTCGGGCAAAACAGAGGCCGTCCCTCCTCTCCGCCGCATCCGGTCGTAACCTGATGATCCTTTAATGCCTGAACTGCAGAAAATGCCCAGTGATCTTCCGCAATATCGTAAAATACCGAACTGGGATTGCTGATTTCTGCTTTTTTGCACACATAAGCAGGTTTCGGCCCGACGCTGAATCCAAGATTGACGGCATCCGTCCGACCGGAAACATTGCCATACCCTTTTCCCGCAATATACAAACCGGATGAACCGCCGCCATCCAGATTGATGGCATAACTCGAACCCAGCGAAATCATCATTTCGGCAAATTTTTCGACGGTTACATAGCCGGATGATATCGCCAGATACAGATATTTGCCTGATTTATTCACACCGATTCCGGATCGCAGATGATTGCCGGAGCAATGACCAAGATCCCAGCATGCCTGCGTATTGGCGACCGACAGGACACGCCCATCCTTGGCAATTTCAGGAGATCCCGAAACGACATTGTAGGCCCAGGCTGGATAATCAGTGTTGGGTTGTTCGTAATATCTGAGCTGATTGTCCTTGGTAAAACCGATTTGAGCGTACGTCGCAACATTCCCGCTGCCCCAGTTCACACCGTCGCTTACAGCCAGGGAACAGGGATTCTGCATCGTCGACATGCTGAAGAAATTCGCATTGATGGCGACCTGCAATCCATGTTTTTCAGCCCATGTGTTGGGAGCAGAAGGTTCCCCCTGCGCCGAAACTTTTGGAAATATCGATACGCCGACGAGCTCCAAATCGATGCGCACTGCGCGCAAACCATTAAAATCAGTATAATCTACGCCATCGTATTTATTTTCCCAGTTCTGGGCATACCCATTCTGAACATGACCACAGAGTCCTGTTCCCAAAATACCACAGCCAGCTAATATGACAGCAGCCCAATAACGGATCTTCATGATGGCATCTCCTGGTTTTTCTGTTTCCCCAACCCCATCCTGTCGTTGTCACTCAGGCAGGAGTCTGGTCTGATTCACACTGGCAAACCGCCGTCCTTATTTAGCGCGATTTGTCCCCCACTGGTCAATGATTCGAAAGTTTTCTGCGTCTCAAAAATGCCATTCCGGCAGCAGCAAATGCCAAAACCCATGGAAAATGCTGACTGCTTCCCGGATGTGATGCACAGGATGACTCCTTCGAGGATACGACAGTTTCATCATCCGAATCGGGGTCATCATCATCGTCTGATGAATTGCCGGTTTTGCCCGGCTTTGCAGGCTTATCATCATCCGAATCATCATCATCGTCGTTGTTTCCGGGTTTGCCTGACTTACCATCATCCGAACCATCATCGTTCCCGGAACCGGCTTTCTCAATGCACTCACCTTCTGAACAAACGTAATTATCGGAACATGCTTTTGCAATGATGGTTCCATTCTTACAGCTCAGCAGACGTCCCTGCTCATCGCACTGCTCCTGATAGGAACTGTCGCACTCCGGCTCTACCGGAGGCAGCACGCATGCTGCATCTTCGCAGATCATGCCTGCGGATTCGCAGTCCGTTTCCTTCCAGGCTCCATTGATGCGGGCCTTGATTTTATTGCCGATGCAGGCTTTGGGCGCTGCGTTGTCGCATTCGGCGCATGCCCCCTGGTAGCAACCGATACCATCGGGACAAGGCGTCGATACCCATTCATAGGCGACACACGTCGCCGGCTGTTCATTCTGGCATGTCTTCTCATCCAGAGTCTGGCATTTCTTTTCAAAAGCACATGCTCCGGTAATATAACCAGCTGCCCGTGCGAGCAAATCCCCAAAAGCAGCGCGATCCAGGACCTTTTCGGGATGGAACATGCCGTCATCCGAAGAGATCATACAGTTTCTGGCGAGTGCTTCGATTGCAGCATAAGCTTCGTGAGAAGAGGGAATATCGGTAAATGTTGGCGTTGGTGCACCGGCGAAAATATCCATGTTCTCCACAAAAGCCCGGGCGAGTAGAACCGCAGCCTCCTGTTTTGTTATGATATCATTGGGACGAAAAGATTCCCCTTTGGCGATGATATTTTTTTCTGCGAGTGCTTCGATTGCACCAAACCCATCAGAACCGGCCGGAACATCAGTAAAGCTCGGCGATGCGGGTGCAGCATCTGCCAATCCCAGCGCTTTGGCTATGAATTGAGCGGCTTCAAACCTGCGCATTCCGCAATTGGGGCAATACAGCGGCCTTCCGCTTTCTCCGCCGCAGCCCTCAGTGACGGCATGTTCCCTGAGCGCCTGTACAGCCTGTATGGCCCAGTGATCTGCTTCCATATCGAAGAAAACAGTCCCGGGATTGTCGATTTCTGCTGCTTTGCATACGTAGGATGGCTTTGCGACCACATCAAATCCAAGACTTACCGGCACTTTACGAGAGCCGTTTGTTCCATACTTCTGCCCTTTCAGATAGATACTCGCCGAACCGCCGCCATCCAGATTTACGCCATAATCACACCCCAGTTTGACCATCAAATCGGCGAATTGATTGACGGTAATGCCACCATTCGTTTTGTCGCCTTTGGTCGTCGATATGATGATATGTTTGTTGCCTTTATCGGCACAGATTCCGGAACGCGATCGACTGCTTTTGCAATGTCCCAGAACCTTGCATGCATGCGTGCTGTTGATATCTTCAATCCGTGCACCATTTCGGATGATTTCGGGTTCACCGGCAACCGCATTGTACAGCCAGTCAGGCTGATCCGTATGATCCGCCGTATAATATTTCAAACGATTGTCTTTGGTAAAACCAAACTGGGCAAAATCTGTGGTGTTGCTCTCACCCCAGTTGGTTCCTTCGAATATCGCCATGCCCAAAGGCAGCTGATTGGAATTAATATTATAAAAATTTGCGTTGATAGCGACCTCAAGTTCATGTTTTTCGGCCCAGGCTTTCGTCGTCATCTGTTCCCCTTTGGCCGAAACCCTGGGAAAAATGGAGACGCCAATCAAATCGGTATCGATGCGCACGACATGAAGTTCATTTTCGAAATAGCAATACTCCACACCGTCATAGACTTTTTCCCAGTTCTGAGCCGCTGCCTGCCCGGAAAAGCCCAGAATCGCAGCCATCACAGCAGATGCCGAAAAAATGATATTAACTGGTTTACGCATATCTGATCCCTCTATGAAGCCGCTGGTTATATTAATACAAATTATATCTGTATTATTTTTACCGTCCAATCCACGGAATGCGCGAATTGCAACAGCAAACATGCACCTCAACCGCAAAAGACGTGATTTAACCAGAAATCCTGGTTATCCCGCCGGAATGCACCGATCATTTTACATTTTTCTTCAATGAAATCAATAATCAGACGGAAGAAACCAATGATGCATTCTCCCCTCCGGGTTCCAAGGAACCTCGCCCCAGGCGGAATTGCAGTGATCGGAGAACAAAATCTCAACATTCGTATAACAGAACTTAATTTTGCAGAGGTGTTTGCAAAGAACCGCTGTTTTTTGAGGTGCATATCCGGCTGCAGCAACTGTCGGGATAAATTCGTCTGTAACCAAAGTCAGTTATATGATATATCAGCGAACGTGGTTATTTTATTCTCCAATAAATGGATTTGAGGAGTTAATCATCATGAAAAATGCAACCGGCTTTAATTTTGGTGCTCTGACGATGGGACCTGTTTTTTTCGGAGCACACAGAAGATATGGGTTAATGATTGCAACATTCCTATTGCTGTTTGTACCCGGGGTAGATCTCATTTGGTGTTTGATATGCGGGATAAGTGGTGCATCCTGGGTACGCAAGTCCTCCGAACTGTCAGATGAAGAGTTCACCGGGTCGATGAAAACATGGAACCGGGGCGGATTGATAATGCTGATTCCCGCATTTCTTGCTGTCATTGGCATCGTTCTGGCGGTGGCGATTCCCGGTTTTATGTCATACATGGAAAATTCAAAACATATTAAGGAAAAGATCGAACAGCATCAAACAATCCAGCAAGTGGACGAGGAACACAATCATGCCGAATAATCCGGGCATTTGGATATTGCGCCCCGCCGGGGCGCGGCTGGTTTAATTATGCATTAACCCGATAATAATCCGTACAGATGTGCGGACCGCACGTCTCTAACAATTAACCATTACGCATTACGAATTTCTTCTTATGCAGCCGTATTCCTGCCAGCATTGCGGCAGTTCCAAGTGAATAGCAGACCAAATCACTGATCGAAAACGTCGAACCGACGAGTATCTTTATAAAATGGATATGCCCCATTCCCAGTAGATCGACGATATTGATCATCTGTAGAAACTCCACAATATAAGCGAAAAGCATCACGGCTATTGCAATAATATAATGATTATTATTTCCGCCAAGTATCATCTGGACCAGACAATAGATGACCCATACGACGATGACATCTCCGCCGTAAGGACGAATAATGCTGTCATGAACGAATAATGCAATACAAACTTCTATTGCAACGAGTAATATAAAAATTATCAAATATGTCAGGCGCGTTTTCATATTTATAGGGCATTGCAATTTGTTGAATTGAGGCTTTTTTAATTTTTTTGTGGGGGAGCTGACTCCCCCACACCCCCTGAAATGCGCAGCATTTCTTTTGGGGTTGGGTGTCGTTTGGGTTTGCGGACTGGGGACTCTGCTTTTGGTTGGCTTTGCTGTTTTCTTTTTTTTG
>JAFRYG010000073.1 GCA_017441205.1 Pseudomonadota bacterium | reverse complement strand
CGACGAATACGACCCCAAATACACCAGCAATGGCTCCGTGAGCTGCAATGCCGACTGCACAGTGAATTTTGACAACTGCCAGGAAAAACAAACCGGCGATACAAAAGCTGCAACCATCAGGATTAAAGACATCCAGCAAACTCTTACCAAAACAAATGACGGAACAGGCTATAGTGCAATATACACCTACGCCGGTGATGGCTTTAGCATCAACCTGCATGGCAACTTAGCCAAAGATAACACGAACAACGAATTCGTCTTTTTTATGGATGAAACAAGCCAGATAGAGATTACCGGACTTAACGGACTGTCTGAAATAAAAATCAAATGTAGATCCAATAAGGACGACAACGGTTTTTCGATCACCGCTGGTTCCTACAAACAGAGCTTTGATATTGCCAAATCCACATCATTTGAATACCAGGAAATCAAAGTAACGGATGCTGATGCTAATAATATCACCATAAACAGCGTTAAAGTAAAAGCTCTGATTATCGACGAAATCAGCTGGAAATAAGGAATTTTCACCTTCCCCCGCGCTCAGATATTCTCTGATATGCGGGGATTTTTTTACCAAACAGCGCAATCTCAGCCAATCATCTGTTTTTTGTTAAACCTGCAGCGGCAATCATTTTCAGTCCATCCGCAAGATTATGCACATCCCCGCCCTCAATTCAATTAATAAACAGACAGCCCTGAACCTCTTTCCGAATTAAATTCAAAATATGCCCCCCGGACGCATTGCTACGGGCTGTTTTCATACATAAAATCTCGCAACAAATCAGTCACTTGCTATATTCAAACATATTAAAAAATAAGTCCGTTACGCCGAAATTTATTATTTTTTTCGAATATTATTCTCAAATCATATAATTTCTTTGACATATGAACTCTTTTTTTATACCAATAGACAAGCTGTCTTTCAAAATGTTTTTTTCAGCAACCCTGAACAAAGCGTATTGAGGCGAACACGGGTCTTGTAATATACTTTTATATTACATTTTACCCATTTTGATTCAAAATACAACAAACCGAAAAAGTATCATACTGTTTCATCTCATTTCATTGCAGGAGGAAGCAAATGAACGAGAAAAAAACGACGATCATGCTCGTGGAAGATGACGAAAAACTGGCAGAAGCCACGAAAGAATATCTGGAGCGCAATCAGTTTGATGTTTCGATTGAGTACCGCGGCGATCTTGCTGTCGAGCGCATTCTGAAAGAAAAACCGGATTTCGTCATTCTGGACTATATGCTCCCCTATAAGGACGGCAAAACGATATGCAAAGAGCTGCGGCCGCAGTTCAACAACCCCATCATCATCGTCACGGCCCACGAAGATGAAGTGGATGAGATTGTTACTCTGGAAATCGGAGTCGATGATTATCTGGTCAAACCCATTAAGCCCAGAAATCTCCTCGCTCGCATTACCAATCTTCTCAACCGCTATGAACGCATCGCGGCAGAAGCTTCACAGGAAACGACCGTTAAATCGGATTGCCAGGGCTCACTGCAAATTGATATACAAAAACGAATTGCCATCGTTGATGGCAGAGTGGTGAATCTGACGAGCTGCGAATTTGACCTGTTGAGCTATTTCTTTGCCAATCAGGGTGTCATTCTGACGCGCGAAGAAATCTACCGCCAAATGCGAGGAATCGAGTGGGACGGTGCAGATCGCAGCATCGATCTTCGGGTCTCCAGACTGCGCAACAAAATTGATGACAATGGAAAATCTCCACGCTTTATCAAAAGTGTCAGAGGCACGGGCTATATGCTCGTAAGCCAGAACTAACCTTCTGACATCATCCGCATTCTTTCTCTTTTCCGGTATGCCTATCTTTAAACGCCAGCATCCACCTCAAATGGTGTTGAGAACGCATGTTCTTTTCGTCAAAGCTTTTTTCGCATGTGTCATTGCCTTCGGGCTGGCGTTTATATGTGTCAATTTACTGATAAAGCCCGTCATCCGTGAAGATGGTCTTGCCGTCTACATGAGTGCGGGTTTCGTTCAGGATATGCTCAATGCAGAACTGCGAGGCAAAAACATCGATGAGCTCAGTAACTACATCTCGCGCATCAATGACAGTTTCTTGCATAATGCCCAAATTGCGACAGTTTCTGATCTTTTAAATCCGGATGCCGCTCAGAAATATGGTATTTACCTCTTTCCGCATGAAAAACTGAAGTTGCATTCAAAAACTGCATTCTGGACCGGAAAACCGATGAAATATCTCGGGATCTCCGCCCCCAAAAACGAACACACTCCCCCAAAACACTCGCATTCGAATGCTGCTTTAAACGGAGGATCTGTTTATTGGAATGTGAGTTCTTACCTGTATAATTCAAGCCCAGGACTGTCTTTTGCTGAACTCATCAGGTTCACCCATGGCATTCTGGACAATCATTCGTTTTTTCAGAAATCTTTTTTCGAACGGCGCAATACCTTTATTGTTCTTCCCATTGCAGATACACCGTACGTCATTTTTTCGCGCCGCCCCGTTCCGCCGTCACCTGAAATCCCCGTTTCAGCGGTCATACTGACCACGTTCAATATTCTCATCATTATACTGATAACTGTACTGTTTATTGTCGTACCTATTCTGCGAAGGCTGCGTCGAATCGAAGAGAGTTGCCTTCGGGTATCTCAGGGAGATTATAAATCCCGCTGTAACGATACGAGCCATGATTCCATTGGGGCACTGGCGCGCCATATCGACGACATGACCGCATCCATCGAACGCCATCTCAATCAGCAAAAATCGCTTCTTCAGGCAGTTTCTCATGAGTTGCGCACGCCGCTTTCCAGAATCCGCTTCACAATCGAAATGCTGGATATTCCCGAAGATGATGAAAAATCCATGTCACGAATCGATTCGATTGATGAAGATCTGACAGAAATAGACAATCTGCTCAAGGAACTTGGATATTTCAATTATGTCGATGCAGGTAAGGGAAGACAGCACTTCGAAACCAATGCGCTCAAGGATCTCATTGAAATGACGCTTCACCAGCGTTCTCATGCGCTCGAACAATTCCATGTCGCGATTGAGGGTATGGAGAACGATATGAGTATCGAAGCTGATCCGACTGCATTCAAACGCGTCATCGGCAATTTGCTCAGCAATGCCAGCCGATATGCCAAAGAAAAAATCGAAATACACATCGCCTATTCTGATGATCACCAGAATATTCTGATCGCTGTCGACGATGATGGCCCGGGAATACCCGAAGATAAACGTGCCGCTGTTTTTGAACCCTTTGTATGCCTTGAAAAAAGCCGTTCAAAATCGATGACAGGCTGCGGCCTTGGATTAGCCATTGCAGATCGCATCATGAAAGTTCACAGAGGTTCGATCGAAGTACAGGTTTCAGCCCTCGGCGGTGCCCGGATGCTCACTTCCTGGCCAATTCAACAGGATAAACCCCTATAAATTGGATTTATTCCAAACCCGTGTAAACTCTCCCTGTACACATGATGTGTGCTTCAGGAGGTTTCATGGACGAAACAATTATCTCATTGATGAGTGAAAGTGAATTATGTGCGGCAATGGGTGCACGCCTGATTCACCCCCAAAATCGATCATTTCATTCCATCTCGACAGACAGCCGCAAAACGACACCGGATGACCTGTTCATTGCGTTGTCTGGTGAGCGATTTGATGCCCACGACTTTGTTCCCGACGTAATTCAAAAGGGCTGCCGGGGGATTCTCGTTTCAAGGGAACTCGATGTTCCTGAAGACGTCGCCATGTACATCGTTCCCGATGTGCTCAAAGCCTTCGGAATGCTTGCTGATGCCGTCCTCGAAAAGAGGCGGTCCATGGGCAGCTTTACGACTTATGCCATCACGGGCTCCAACGGCAAAACGACGACAAAGGAACTGCTCACGCTATTGCTGCAGGCACAGGGACATCATGTGCTCAAAACAGAAGGGAATTTCAATAATTTCGTCGGTCTGCCCATGACCGTACTCAATCTCAGGCGCGATCACGATGTCGCCGTACTCGAAATGGGCGCCAATGCTCCCGGCGAAATTGCTTATCTGAGTGGTTTGGGAAAACCGGATATTGCCATCATTACCTGCATCGGCTCTGCGCATCTCGAGGGTTTTGGCTCCCTCGAAGGCGTCGCCAAAGCAAAGGGAGAGATGATCTTTTCGCCGCGGCTTAAAAAGATCGTACTGCCGTCACAGACCCGTTGTTATTTCGAAAATAACATTCCTTCCACGGTTTCTGCGGTTTGGGTCGGTGATGAAACATCGAGGGAAAACATACGCATTCAGAACGTCCGCTCACATCTGGACGGCATTGAGTTCGATCTCGTGGATGACGCTGAACAAATGCATATCCGCCTGCCCTTGCTCGGTTCACACAATGCCGGCAATCTGGCCAGAGCTTATGCAGCCCTGTGCGGAACGAAACTGTCCGAAAACGACATCAATCGTGCCATCGAAAAAATCCGCCTTCCCTCCGGAAGGCTCGAGCGATGGACAAATGAAGCAGGCATTTCTTTCCTTCACGACGCATACAATGCCAATCCTTCGAGCATGAAGGAAGCCCTGCAGCTCATGTCCCAGTTTAATTCCCCCAAATATCTCATTCTCGGAGATATGCGCGAACTCGGCAGGGACAGCGACCTGCTTCACGAAGCATTGGGAAAAAGCGCTGCAGATATCCATCCCGAACGCATTCTCTGCGTCGGTTCCTCCGCCCAGCATATACGTTCCGGTGCCCTGAGTGCCGGTTATGATGCATCCAGAATCTTCTGCACAACTACGGATGACCTCGGCAAAGGCCTGGACTGGCTGTCTCAGACACTCCACAAAGACGACCTTTGTCTCATCAAGGGCAGCCGCGGCGTTCGCCTGGAACGCGTTCTGGAATACTTCAATGCACAAAGACTACTATAGCTTTGAGCTTTAAAATGTGATCTGCATTATCCGAACTTTAGCAATGACTTTCGTAATTGCTTAACTCCCCCACTTCCAACTACCTCCCACGGAGCAATCATGTTCATGTACCTTTACGAACTGCGCGATTATTTCGCGCCGTTCAATGTCTTTCGGTATGTCAGTTTCCGAATCGTGATGGCCATGATAACGGCCCTCCTCATGAGCTTCATGTATCCGAAGTTCATCGGAAAACTCCTCGAACGCCAGGTCGGACAGGTTGTCCGGGATGATGGCCCCCAATCCCACCTGAAAAAACGCGGAACCCCCACAATGGGCGGAAGCCTGATCCTTCTGAGCCTCGTCGTATCAACGCTTTTATGGGCCGATCTTTCGAATCATTACGTCTGGATCTTCCTCTCCATTACGACGTTTTTCGGTGCCGTCGGATTCATCGACGATTTTCTCAAAATTAAGCAAAAAGGCAGCAGAGGTCTTCCCGGACGCTGGAAACTCATCCTGCAATTCTTCATTACGGGAGTCGTCATGTTTGTCCTGTTCAGGGATCAGACGCTCCACTATTCGAGCGAACTCTATTTTCCTTTTGTTGCTGCCGATAAATTTGCTCTCGACCTTCCCGTCATCGTCTATGCACTGTTTGGTATGGTCGTCATCGTCGGAACATCCAATGCTGTCAATCTGACCGACGGACTCGATGGACTCGCCATCGCGCCTGTATCCGTCGCCGCCGGAACATTTTTAATTCTGTGCTATGTGGCCGGTACCGTACTCCAGTTCCCGGCCGATGCCGGCGGACAGGAAGTCATGACAACCGTCGATCTGGCCAGATATCTTAAAATCCCCCATATCAACGGCATTGCCGAACTATGCGTTGGCTGTGCAGCCATTGTCGGAAGCGGCATCGGATTCCTTTGGTTCAACTCATATCCAGCACAAGTCTTTATGGGAGATCTGGGTTCACTCTCTCTGGGCGGCGCACTCGGAACTCTCGCCGTTCTCTCCAAAAATGAACTTCTCAGTCTCATCATCTGCGGACTGTTCCTGCTCGAAGCCATCTCCGTCATCACCCAGACGACAAGCTACAAACTCACGGGCAAACGCGTATTCCGGATGGCTCCAATTCACCATCACTTCGAACTCAAGGGATGGGCAGAACCCAAAGTCATCGTTCGTTTCTGGATCATATCCATTCTATTGGCACTCGTTGCTCTCGCCAGTCTCAAACTTCGTTAGGCCCTGTTATTCAGGGAATAGCTGAACATTTGCTTTTTTCTCTTTTGGGGGCCAAGCCCCCTTCGGCGCTATTTCATACGCGCCTACCCCCGATGCGGGGGGCGAAAGCTCTGCGATTCGCACCGTTCACCGGACGGTGCTCATCTCGGCCCCCCCGCAACGCCCCCCAATAAAACATATTCCGACAATCCGCCTCAGTTCGTAATATCTCGGACACGACATCGGCCAAAAATTCCCTCCCCCTCACAGAGGACGCGATTGATATGAACACGAATCCAATACGCAATATGGTTGAACGCCCTTGGGACGGCTGGCTGCTGCTCGTCGTCTGCGTTCTCATTGGCCTGGGTGTCGTCATGATTTACAGTGCCTCTGGAATCACGGCGAGCTGGCAGTTCAATGACGCCATGTTCTTCCTCAAAAGACAGCTGATATACGTCGGCATCGGCTTTGTCATGCTCATCATCGGCCTCAAGGTCGACTATCGCTGGTACCAGCGTCTTGTCTATCCCATATTGATTGGAACCATTGGCCTGCTCGCCCTCGTTCTTGTCGCCGGTACCGAAGTCAACAGCGCCCGGCGATGGATTCGACTCGCTTCATTCAACATACAGCCCGCAGAAATAGCCAAAATATCCATTGCGTTCGTACTCGCCTATTCCATGGCCAAAAAGCACGACAAAATCAAAAGCTTTACCATCGGCGTCTTACCGCACCTTCTGCTGATCGGCTTCATCATCGGACTCCTCATGTTACAGCCCGACTTCGGTTCGAGCGTCCTTATCACCACGCTCATGGGGGCGATGCTCTTTTTTGCAGGCACGCGCCTGATATATATCATCACGGGTATTGCGATTTGCGTCGTGGGCGGAGGCTTTGCCATTACCATGGCCGATTATCGAATGGCTCGAATTCTGGCCTTTCTGGATCCCTGGGGCAATCAGGACACGAGTGCCTATCAGCTCGTCGAAAGCCTCATCAGTATTGGTTCCGGCGGTGTTCCGGGCCGCGGCCTCGGCGAAGGTCTGGGAAAACTCGGATTTGTACCGGAACTTCACACCGACTTTATTGGCACTGCCATCGCCGAAGAACTCGGATTCTTTGGCGTCGCACTCATCATCGGCCTGTACGTTGCCTTTGCTTTTCGTGGATTCCTCATTGCCATGCGGGCAAGGGATTATTTCGGACGATTCACGGCTTTCGGACTGACGTTCATCATCAGCCTCCAGGGCGCAGTCAATCTTTGCGTTATCTCCGGGCTTTTGCCCACCAAAGGACTTACCCTGCCCTTCATTTCATTCGGTGGTTCTTCGCTTTTAATGTGTATGTTTGCGACTGGTGTACTGCTCAATATTTCCAAGTGTGCCGAAGATACCTATGCACTCAGACAAGCCCAGATCAGAGCCGAAAAAGAACGCAGCGCCTGGGACAAAAAACGTGAACGCATCCTCAAGGAACATCAGGAAGATCGCATTTAAAAGGCGCTGTTCGCCCCAAATGCAGATAAGCTCTGAGCCTGAAGCAGGGAATTGACAATCTCAAGGATCAAAGCAGAACTCCCTGTTAACGCTCAGGGGAACAGAAACAAAACCATCATGTTTAGTCGATACCTCTCCATTCTCATCATCCTTTTGGCCATTATCCCTGCATGCTCAAAAAAACAGCAGGAGCTGCCGGCATCCCCGGCTGCAGAGCCAATACCGCAGCAGGCACAGGACGCACCTGATCCGGTTCAGCCCCAGGCCCCCAGCGTTCCTCCCCGGGAGCTGACAAAACTCGAACAACTTACAAAAGATGCAGAATCCAAATCCCCTGAATCCATCGAAGCCCTGGCAAAATACCTCTTTGATGATTCGCAGACTGACTATGATTATGTCCGGGGATGTGATGTATTGCGCCAAATCGACATATACACGACGCCGGATCTGACATTTCGCCGGGGTTGGTGCGATGATCTCAAGGGCCGCACCGACAACAATCAGATCCTTATGGAACAGGGAAAAGTCCGTCTCAAAATGGCCGCCGACCAGAATTATATTCCGGCCATGCAGCAGCTCATCGACTCCGGCATGGATACCGATATGAGTGCTTTCAGACAACTGATGGATCTCTATAAAAAACAAGCAGAAGAGACCAAATCACCGGAAGCACAATACCATTATGCCACCATGCTCCTGAGTCTGCCCGGAGATCCCGATCCTGAGGCCGCAGAACTGCTCAAAACAGCAGCAGATGCCAACTACGTCCCGGCCATTCGGGCACTTGGACTGATGTACGATCATAATGAGGAAAAACACAACGAAGGCCGTTCACTCCTCGAAAAAGCAGCGACTCTCGGAGATCCCGAAGCCATTACCGCGCTCGTTTCGAGCTATGATTTCGCAGCAAGAACTGCCAAAACGAAGGAAGAAAAGGATTCCAACACAGAGCAAATGCTTCATTGGTGCGAAAAATCTCCCGGCCAGATTCTGAGCTGCCGCATTTTGCTCGAAACCGCATCCTCCGAAAATGAACGATTTCGCACGCAGGCGCGCAATGCCCTGATCCCATGCATGCAAAGCCTCGAACCTGTACGCTGGAAATGCGACAGAATGAAGGATTTCATCGAACGAGACAGTTATGTCGATGGTTTTCCGGAAGATCTGAAGCACGGAATCTATCAGGAACTGATCAACTGCTACGAAAAAGTCATTCGCCACGGCGACGGTCATCCTGCCGTGATGGGCGAAATCACACCGACCAATCGTTCCGTCATCGAATCCATTAAAGCCAGAAATTTAAAAGAATAGAAAAAGCGCGGCGTATTTGCGGGCCACAGCCCCGTCAAATAGCCGCGCTCAAAGCGAGCCGTATGCGCCAGCGGCGCATAGGCGATGCTACAAATGTTCAACCCAGCGTTTAACGGCATCAAACGACGAACCGAGCGCCATCAGGCGATATTTATCGGACTGTTTTGAATAACCGAGTTTAAAGGCTGCCAAAGCCAGATCCTCACTGTCCATACTGATCGCATGCTGCATAAAGGCGTCGCGGCGATCGGCATCGGCACTGTCCCAAAGAGCATCCAGCTTTTCTACGAGGATCATCGCAGTCTTTTCGCACGAAACCGGCCAGAGAGCGGCTTTTTCGAGCATCGTGTCCAATTTTCCGTTCGCAATGAGGAACGACACAGCCTCAGCCTTGATTTTATCGCTCATGTTCGTGAGCTGCATGCTGTAGAGCTTTTGACCGCAAAGACAATTCAAAACGAGCGGACAAAGCGCATCCTTGTTCTCAAACTCAGCAAACATCGTTCCCAGAACATCATCGACGTCGCGGGTATCCAGTGCCTGCCACCCGGCCAAACCGAGGCAGACCCCCAGGAACATTTCGGGCTCTTCAGCCAGATTATCCGCCGCAATCTCGGCAATCAGCGAGGCATCGCTCCAGGTCGCAGCGAAATTGCCATCGCGGCCTTCCATCGGATTGCCGCTCAGCGACCAAATAAAGTTCATCCAATCCGATTCCTCAATATCATCGAACGAATCCAGATAGAGCAGATTCTGAAGCAAATAGCTCGAAACGGGATACCCCGAACGACGCTGCAGACTTGCGAGCGCAAACTTGGCCAAATCACACAAATCCTCTTCGGGCTCCGTCATAAGCAGCGTCGAGCAATAGCAAACTTCACCGATAAAACCGCTCGTCGCCATCAAATCCATCGGCGTAAGCTCGTATTTATCTGCCATTGCGTCGAGCTGCCCCATCGAAATCGGATTAAAATGCTGCTGAAGACGCTTTTCGGCAATAATTTCGACGCGCTCGCGGCATTCCTCCGGAATTTCATCCAGAATATCGGAAAAATGCACGCGCTTTTCCGCATCGTCGGGAATGTAAAACGGCTGATTGCTCACCGGATTGAGCCAGTCGATGGGACGCCAGCCGGGAATATTGAAATCATATCCATTAATCATGACATTGGAATCAGCAAAATCCTCCTCAAACTCATCATCGTCGTCTTCATCGTCCTCATCGTCATACTCCTCATCGCCGGCATCGACGACATCATCCGCACTCCCTGCAGCCTGACGATTTTTGTAATCATTCATCATACCGGAGAGCAAAGGATTATTGCCGACAATCTGCTGAAACATCGGATTGTTCATGCTTTCGGCAATCTGTTTCTGCATCTCGGGAGTCTTGGCCATTTTGTCGATTTCAGCGAGCAGTTCCGGATGTTTGAATACTTCGCCGATAAAGGCGAACGGATTGCTCTGGAACTTTTCAATTCCGCCAAGCTTATTGATCATCTCGTAAATCGATTCCATTTCGTCTGACATTTGCAAACCTCACATAAAAAAGCGAAATCCCGTTCTTACGGGCGTGACATGGCAGATCTCGCACACTAATCATTAAAATGCAATCAGTTGCACCGCAGCGCGTTCCGTTTTAGGATTGGTACGCTTTTGGGGAAGTTTTTTCAGTTCTCTGCCGTTATGCGTTTCGTGGACGGCAGTGTGTTGTCAGCCTGTCCCCTGCCGTTATATACGTGGGTTATGCAACGCCTGTACGGAGAGTATCTTCTTCCGTGCGCTCATGCTGTTATATACGTGGGTTGCGCTGCGCTATTCCCTTAACCGATAACCTTTCATCAGGATATTCACGATGCTCAAATCACTCATTCCGGCGCTTGCCCTGATTTTGCTGGCCAATACGGCATTTGCCGAAGATATTATCCTGTACAGCTATACCAAAACCAATCAGCAGCCGGCTGAGTGGTCTGTCATCCCCGTCATGGCTTCACTTCCGGATACCAAAGCGGATACGCTCTTCGAAACCCTTAAACGCAAAAAACTACCGACGTATGGCTCGACCAGCTATGCACAGGGAACCGTTCAGATCGACGACAGCAAATGCGCCTACGGCTCCATAATTTCGGCAGAAATCGGACTGACGTTCGAAGCCTATGGTCATCCGCAGCCCAAATACATGTGCGGCGGCAAGGAAATCCCGTCCGCCAAAGATGCTCTGACGCATTCAGCAACCATCGTACCGCTCTGGCAGGCCCTGAGTGCCAAAAACATCGATTCGCCCAGCATTATCCAGGTCGGGGACGACTATCTGTCCATTCAGGAGTTCAGCAAACGACTCAAATCTCAGGACAAATCCCTGATAAAGGCGATTGAGGCCGATTTTTCAAGCCCCAATCTCTTCGTCAAGAGCGGCGCCATGAAAGGCTATATACAGAAGAATTTTCCCGGCGCAGAAAAACGCATCGCCAGAGAACTCTCCTCCGGCGATACCGGCAACATCAGCGCAGCTATGGCTGCGCTCTCCAATACCAGGGATCCGTCCATCACAGCCCAGATGAAATCCGTTCTCCAAAAGAAAGATGCTTCTCAGGAGAACTACGCCCTTGCCATGCTCGATGCCGCAGACGATTCGCTGCGCGACGAAGCTATCATCATCCTGCTCAAATCCCCGAACGATGCCAATTTTGCCAAGGCCACTGCAGCACTCGATAAATCCCCAAAAATCTCGCTGATCCAGACACGCCTGGATGAAATTCTGTCGAACTCGACGCCAAAACATGCACAGGACTTAACGGAACGCCTTCTGAATGCACACAGCGACAATGCGCTTACCTCCTGGCTCGAAAAATCCGACAATAATGAAACGACTCAGATGGTCGCAGCAACATGCCTGAAGTCAGCTCAGGACAATACTTTGCGCCGCACCGCACTGAGCGTCCGGATGCAGAACGACAATCCGGATATCGCGTTTGACGCCCTCGATCTGCTCCAGTCAGACAAAGAAACTGCATCACTGGCTGACCTCTGGCAGCGCGGACAGAAAGCCCCACTGCCCGGCATCCGGCACGCATGCTTCGATCATCTCAACGAACTTTCTCAAATCTCCCCCCGGTCTGCCAAAGGGCAAAAGTTCATCGAAATATCCAAATCCTCGCCAAACGATGCCGTTTCACAGCTCACGGCTGACGCCTACCATGCCGATAAAAATGTTCGCCAGGATGTCGCTTACTGCACTCAATGGCTCGACAATGCCGGTGATGCACTGCGGCTCATCATGTACAAGGATGCCGACGAATCGGTTTCCGCAATGGCCATCATACAGACGGCCCTGCGGCCTGCATCCGAAATATCCCTGCCTCTGATCAAGGAAATGACGGCCCGTGCTGAGCGATCTGCAAATCTTAAAGTCGCCGTACTTCATGCACTTCCACGCATGATCAATGAAAAAACAGTTCAGACCATCGCAACCTATGCCGGCAACGAAATGTTTGACAACGATCCGGCAGTCAAGATTGCTTCCATTCGCGCCCTGAGTGAAATTGCCCGCAGGACGAATGATCCGGTCATCGCCGACAATGCCGTGACCTCGCTTGCCCTTACAGTTCAGGACAAATCCAGTTCAATCGTCCATCATACCCTGGTAGCTCTCGGCAAAACCAAACTGCCTGCGGCCCGCGAAATCATCGAACGAGCCAGAACGACACATCCCGAGAGCGTCCAGCTGGCACTGAAATTCTTCGATGCTCCCAAATAATATTCAATGTCCGTATATATATTATTGTACTGGCCATAGATAATGACAACAACATACGACTTTCCTTTTCCTTGGACATCCCCTACGGGGATTGATTTTGTTGCATTTCATTTGTCCCACGGTGGTCGCTGCGCTCCAACCGTGGGCTACTCGCCAGAATCCTCTAACGGGCTTCTTTTGATATGCTCATTAACCATGTCCATAACAATAGTACAAATAATTCAAACCGTTTGATTCTTCATAAGAACGCACGGCGGCGATTCCAATGAATATCAAACAAAAACAATCATTTTCATATGCATGAGGAAACGCACTGCTGCAATACCGATGAATATCCAACATTAACAATCAGTTTCTTATGCATAAAGTGCGCTCTTTTGCGATTGTAAAATATCCTGCAAAAACAATCAGTTTCTTACCCATGAGGGATGCGCCCGTATTTTGGCGTTGCCAAAATACGGGCAGCACCGACCGCTGTGTCGCTGATGGCGACATAACTATCGATGATAACAGGAATTCGCGTTTATAAATATATTTCCCCATTCAGTTCGGGATGATAGGCAAACGCCGTAATATTCCCCTGATGAACTGCCGTAGGATAACCATCAAATGTACTCAATATTTCGACGTTTTGGCCCGCGGATAGTATTCGGGGCGCCCGAATAAACGTCATGACAATATCCTGATGTCCCAAAATGGAACCGTGAATCTGAAAGCTTCCCAGCTGTCTGCCATAGGCATTGCGCTGCACCAAAACCGATAATCGTCCGAGTTCATTGGGCTTACCATCGACCTCATTCGCGAGCAGAATCAGACCTGCACATGTTGCATATACCCCGATTCCCGCATCAATTCGCTGCCAAATCGGTTCTGTCATGTGAAGATCGTGCAGCAGCTTTCGCTGCACGGTAGATTCCCCGCCGGGAAACACAAGCATATCAAGTGAAGCCTCAAGATCCTTTGACTGCCGTATTTCACTGACGATATGACCGGCGCGTTCGAAAGCCCGTTCGTGCTCAATAAACGCCCCCTGAATTGCAAGGACTCCAACTCGCATTATTAGATGCCCCTTTCTTCCATAATCGTTTGTATTTCGTTTTCGTTGATCCCAACCATGGCCTCGCCAAGATTTTCAGAGATGCGGGCAATGAGTTTGGCATCCTGCCAGTTGGTGACCGCCTGCACAATGGCTGCTGCACGTTTGGACGGATTGCCGCTTTTAAAGATGCCGCTGCCAACGAAAACCCCTTCTGCACCGAGCATCATCATCAATGCAGCATCGGCAGGTGTCGCCACTCCGCCGGCTGCAAAATTCACAACCGGCAACCGCCCTGTTTCGTGTACGATGCGAAGCTGTGATACCGGAACCCCCAGCTCTTTGGCCTTTTCAAACAGTTCATCCTCTGCCAGCCCCCGGACCTGACGTATCTGCGCCTGAATCTTGCGCATGTGACGCACCGCCTGCACGACATCGCCCGTGCCCGGTTCGCCCTTCGTACGAATCATCGACGCGCCTTCCTCTATTCTGCGCAACGCTTCCCCCAAATCGCGTGCACCGCAGACAAATGGCACCGAGAAACGCGTCTTATCTATATGATAGATATCATCTGCCGGCGAAAGAACTTCGCTCTCGTCAATAAAATCGATTTCGATCGCTTCGAGAATGCGCGCTTCGGCAATATGACCAATCCGGCATTTGGCCATCACTGGAATACTCACTGCATCCTGAATGCCCCGAATCATCGCAGGATCACTCATCCGGCTCACTCCGCCGGCAGCTCGAATATCGGCCGGAATCCGCTCCAGCGCCATCACCGCACAAGCCCCCGCTTCCTGCGCAATCTTAGCCTGTTCCGGCGTCGTCACATCCATGATGACTCCCCCCTTGAGCATCTGGGCGAGATTTCTGTTGAGAATACTTCTGTCTTCCATTACTTGTTCCTTCATTAATGTTTGATATCCACGGCACTCAATGACTGAGCGCCGCCGGGCATGTTTTTTATTCGAGCACGTCCATACAATTCACAAGTGTACGGAGCCCGCATATTACTGAACTAAAGAATACAAACATGGCTAAAATAGCCATTTGCATTGACATACTTACAAGCCTGCACTATATCCATACAATATCAAAATTGTATGGAGGACAATTTATGCCAATAAATAATTATGGTCTGTTTCCCCTGAGCTGGACGATTTCCAGAGAAGAAATTACGTACCCTCAATATTTGTCGCTCGCGGCCGCGCTGGAGCGAGACATCAAATCGGGCGTATTGTCGGCAGGAACGAAATTGCCATCGCAGAGAATTCTGGCGGATTATCTGGATTTGAACTTTACGACAGTCACCAGGGCATACGACTTGTGTCGTGAAAAAGGGCTGATTTATGGAGAAACCGGACGCGGTACATTTGTTGCCCCGCAGTCGCGATATACAGATGTGGAAAAATCTGTCATTGAACTCGGCGTCGTTCTTGGCTTTCCGGATGTCAATGCACAGATCGTTGAAGCAGCACGTGAAGTGATGACCAACAGCTATTGCAGGGACTTGTTCAGTTATACGGATCGGATGGGGATGCAGCATCAGCGCAAAATCGGTGTGCGCTGGATGGCCGGACGCGGCATCGAAACAGACGTCGACCATACGACGATTTTTGCCGGTGCACAGAACGCCATAACAACTTCGCTGCTTTCTCTGTTTAGTGTAGGGGATGCGCTGGCAACCGATACATTTACATACGCCAATCTGATTGGCACTGCACATCTGGCACATATTCGGCTCATTCCCGTGGCCGGAGATGCAAACGGTATGCTGCCGGATGCACTCGATGAAATATGCACCCAAAACAACGTAAAAGGCATCTTTCTGATGCCATACTGCGCAAATCCAACAATGAAAACGATGGATGAATCCAGACGCGACGACCTGGCTCTCGTCTGTAAAAAGCATCAGCTCATCGTGATAGAAGATGAAGCCTCATTTTCCCCGATATTCAGGAGTTTTTACAGCAAATTGCCGGATCAGACGATATATATATCGGCAACGACACGATATGTAGCACCGGGACTGCGCGTAACCTTCTGCAGTTATCCCGAACAATATAAATCCAGTCTGATGAATGGACTTTACACGACGAGCATCAAGGCAAGTGCACTGGATGCAGAAATCATGTGCAATCTGATACAATCGGGAAAAGCCAATTCAATCCTCATCGAAAAATCAAATATCGCATTGAAGGCAAACCAAATCTACAATCACATCTTTCCAAAAGATCCAACCTCTGCGATTTCCCATCCATTCTTTCGTGTTCACGAACTGAATCAAACCGGCAACGGGCAAGGACTCGAACAATATATATTATCCAAAGGCATCCGTGTTTGTCATTCCTACAGATTCGCTGTGGATAAAACGACAAAGCAGTCATTCCTGCGCATTTCCCTGTCCTCAACGCGCGATTTGGCGGAACTTGAAAAGGGCCTGCTGCGTCTGAGAGAAATTGTTGATTGAATCCTTTGCATATTTGAGGAAAAACTTAAACGCGAAAGTATTACAGACGCAACGAGTTTGATGTTGCATGGCAATGCTGCAGCCTTCGACAGGGATGCACATGATAATCGTTCGTCGTCACACGCCTCTGGCGCTGACCAATCGCAATAACCACACCCTGTAAATTGTGTTGCATGTTTCGTGTATTTGCCAGTAATAAAACAGTTAGTTTTGCAATGGCAACAGACAACACCTTCAAAGGGGAGTCAAAGATGAAATCTCGGCAGTTGAATTATTTGATGTGTATTGTTCTAGCCGCAGGATTGACAGCCTGTGGTGACGATTCTCATGAAGATACCGCCACACAGGAGCAGAATACCGCCACTTGTGGAAATGGCCGGCAGGAAGAAGATGAAACCTGTGACGATGGCAATACAAAGAAAGGAGATGGATGCTCAGATAATTGCACCATCGAAGCAGGCTGGAAATGTGATGTTCCGGGAGAACCATGTGTCGAGGATGGTGTCACAGATGAATCCGTCTGCGGAGATGGAAAACTCAACGGAAGTGAATCATGCGATGATGGCAATACCAGTGATGGCGATGGATGTACAAAACAATGTGACGTTGAAGCAGGTTGGAAATGTGATGTTCCGGGAGAACCATGTGTCGAGGATGGTGTCACAGATAAATCTGTCTGCGGAGATGGAAAACTCAACGGAAGTGAATCATGCGATGATGGCAATACCAGTGATGGCGATGGATGTACAAAACAATGTTACGTCGAAGCAGGCTGGAAATGTGATGTTCCCGGAGAACCATGTGTCGAGGATGGTGTCACAGATGAATCCGTCTGCGGAGATGGAAAAGTCAACGGAAGTGAATCATGCGACGATGGCAATACCGAAGATGGCGATGGCTGTACAAAAGATTGTGCCGTCGAATCCGGCTGGAAATGTGAAGTTCCGGGCGAACCCTGTGTCGAGGATGGTGTCACAGATGAATCCATCTGCGGGGATGGCAAGGTCACCGGAAGCGAATCATGCGACGATGGCAATACTGAGGATGGAGATGGCTGTACAAAAGATTGTGCCGTCGAATCCGGCTGGAAATGTGAAGTAGCGGGCGACCCCTGCGTCGAGGACGTTGTCATCGATGAATCTGTATGCGGCGATGGCGAGATCACCGGAAGCGAATCATGTGATGATGGCAATAAGAAAGGCGGAGACGGTTGTTCTGCACAATGCGAACTCGAGGAAGGATGGGGTTGTTCAGATGTTGGAAAGCCCTGTATAACCGTCTGCGGGGATGGCCTTCTTGCCAGCGTGGAAGAATGCGACGATGGCAATAAAAAAGACGGAGATGGCTGTTCCAAGAAATGTATCATTGAAGAAGCCTGGTTATGCAATGAAGCCGGTAAGCCTTGTGTGCCTGAATTTGAT
>JAFRYG010000072.1 GCA_017441205.1 Pseudomonadota bacterium | reverse complement strand
TTGTTATGGACATGGTTAATGAGCATATCAAAAGAAGCCCGTTAGGCTTCTGGCGAGTAGCCCACGGTTGGAGCGCAGCGACCACCGTGGGACAAAAGAAATGCACCAAAATCAATCCCCGTAGGGGATGCCCCAGGAAAAGGAAAATCGTATATTGTTATCATTATCTATGGCCAGTACAATAATTCTGTATTTCTGAAACCCGCTCCCCATCGCCGTTTACGGAGAGGGGGCTGCGTTAGGCGAACGCTTTGATCCCACGTTAGTCGCCTGCGGCTCAAACCTGGGGCTATTGATATTGGACGCCTGCGGCGTTCCGGACAATAAGGCTGAATAATTACTTATTAGTTACACGGATTTTTGTCACACCATTTGATTCTGTACTATTTTATGCTAAAGTGCCGTCGGCTTTTTTCAGCCGTTTCTTTAAGAAGATCAATCTTTTAGGGAGATCATTATGTCAAAACCCACCCTTTCTTTGCTGAATGCAAAGAATTTGTTCATAGCATCCATCTTATTGGCAGGAGCAGCCCTCACAGCATGCGATGAGGACAAAAAATCCGATCCTGAATGCGTTCAGGAATGCCTGTCTGAAGAATACGCCAAGATTTGTCTCGATGGTAAAGAGGATTTGCAAACCTGCACGGCGGGTCAAAAATGCTACGCAGGTTCATGTCAGGCAGCCTCCAACTCGATCTGCGACGGTCAACCTCCGGAGTGTGTGGCAGATGCAAGCTACCGCATGTGTGCCTGGGGAACCTGGTCTCAGCCAATTCATTGCGAATCCGGCACGGTCTGCCAGAACGGCCAATGCGTTGCCAATCCAAATGCCAGTGCATGCCAGGAAGGTTTAAAAATCTGTTCCGATGATCTCAAAGGATACAAAGTATGTGCAGGCGGTGCGTGGTCACAGGTGTTCCCCTGTTCGGACGGGACAGTATGCAACAACGGAGAATGCGCTGCTGCAACAGAAAAATGTACCGCGACCCAACCGGAATGCACAGCAGATAACAAGGGATACCGCGTCTGCGTTTCGGGCGTCTGGTCAAATCCCATTCAATGCACGGGCACTGCTACCTGCAAAAATGGTCAATGTGCCGGCGAGGATATCACGAGCAAATTGCCGTGCAAGGAAGTCGGAGAACAAAAATGCGTATCCAAATCGCGCATTCAGATCTGCGGACAGGATAATTACTGGCAGTTCATGGACTGTCCGGCCGATGTCCCGGTCTGTGATGAAGATGAATGTGTCCCTGCAGAATGTACCGCAGGTGAGATCAAATGCATCGGTGAGAAAAGACTTGGCACATGCGTAGGCAATTCATGGGAATACACGGACTGCCCCTACGACAAACCCGTTTGTATCAATAACGCCTGCCAGGCAGCGCCGATGGAATGCACTCCCGGTGATAAAAAATGCGCTTCCGAAAAGAGCATTCAATTTTGCAATAACGCAGGCCACTGGGAAACAGATTACTGCAGCGGCGATATGGTCTGCCAGGGCGGCGCTTGCATGGGAGAATGTACCCCCGGAGAGAAAAAGTGTTCGGACACAAAGACACTCAACGTCTGCAGCAACACCGGACACTGGGAAACCCAAGCCTGCCCTGAAGAATTTACATGCCAGAACAGCGAATGCAAAGGAGAATGTACCGAGGGCGAGACCAAATGCGGAAAGGATTATCATAGCGTGATGACATGCAGCGGCGGAAAATGGCAGTCCACACTTTGCCCCAACGCAACTCCGTACTGTCCTGTCGGCGGTACAAAATGTCAGACAATTACCGAAGGTATGGCCTGCAGCAACGGATTCTCACTTTGCCAGAATAGTTCATTATTTTTCTGTTCTTACTCAACTGGTACAGTTATCAAGACAGATTGTCGTTTATATAAAGAATGTACTACAGGTGATATTAATTGTACATGTGAATTCTCACAAGAGATTGGTGCTACATGCCATTTTTCATCAGCTAATTTATATATAAGTTATGATGATGTTCCATATTGGAAGGACACAATATGTGACTCTTACTCAAAAGGTCATACCGTAAAAATGATTTCTTACCCTACGACAGGCAGTACTTCAACCAAAGTTTCATGCGGAATGTGTCAATATGTAATGGGTTATAGATGGGTTCCCGTGGATGAATCCTATTGCAAATGATGCGTGTATAAAGCCATCATTATACAAAAAACACCGCGTATTGGCGCAGCCGATAGCGGTGTTGCGAAGCCACAAAGACGCCCGCCCTGGGCGTCTTTAGGCGAGTTGTGAAGCCGTATGTGCCATCAGCACATAGGCGAAACATTACAAAATATATTAATTCATAACCAAATATATCATAAAATCTCAATACCGCATTTGCGGCAATCCTCTATCATTTGGGGCGGCCAGTAGCTGACCTGAACTTCGCCGATATGCGCTTTTTTGAGCAAAACCAGACAGAGGCGCGATTGCCCGATACCACCGCCAATCGTCTGCGGCAGTTGGCCTTCGAGCAGCATCTTATGAAAAGGCAGACCGGCGCGCTCATTGTGACCGGATTCGGCGAGTTGTGAGCGAAGCGCCGCAGCATCGACGCGAATGCCCATACTCGAAAGTTCGACAGCACAGTTGAGCGGAGCAAACCAGACCAGGATATCGCCGTTGAGTTCCCAGTCGTCGTAGTCGGGAGCGCGACCGTCGTGAACACTGTCGTCCGACAGTTTTTTGCCGATTTGCATGATAAAGATGGCACCTTTTTCTTTGGCATAGGCATTTTCGCGCTCTTTGACGCTCATGCCCGGATACCGGTCGAGCAGTTCCTGAGATGTGATAAAACTGACTTCGTTCGGAAGTTCAGGTTTTACCTCGGGAAAACGATTGCATACGAGCCATTCGACGCATTTGATGGCCGAATAGATGTGTTCGACGGTGCGTTTGAGCGTTTCGACCGTGCGTTCTGCTGGATCGATGACGAGTTCCCAGTCCCATTGATCGACATAAACCGAGTGGAGGTTGTCGACGACTTCGTCGCGGCGAATGGCGTTCATATCCGTATAGAGACCTTCGCCAATGCTGTAGCCATATTCACCGAGGGCCATGCGTTTCCATTTGGCCAGTGAATGCACGATTTCGAGCTGGACTCCGCTGTGTGCAACCTCGAATGCAACCGGACGTTCGACGCCATTGAGGTTGTCGTTGAGTCCCGAATCGGGATCGACAAAGAGCGGCGCAGAGACACGGCTCAAATGCAGGGCTTTGGCGAGTTCGCGCTCGAACGTGTCCTTGAGAAACTTGATGGCCTGCTGAGTGCGGCGCAAATCGAGAATAGATTTGTAATTATCAGGTAATATCACGTTGTACTTGAGTTCAGACATAAACGATTCCATGGGGTTGTGTGTGGGCGATATGCCCACACAAATTTCTGCCATTTTTTTATGTGTGTGAAAATCATTTTTTCGTATTGAAATTGCACTACTTAACGTTCAGAATAATAATTTAGTTACACGTAATAGATTATTGCGCATCCTGGCGTGATAATATTTGAGAAATATGAGGATAGTATGACGGGAATATTCAAAAAAACTGGTTTTTGTCTGGCCTTGATATCACTTGCACTGATACCGCCGGGATGTGATGATGGTGCAGGCACCGACGGTTTTACCAACTCTGACAGCCCAAACGGTGACAATAATCCAGGTGGTCAGCTCGGACAGCCCGGACAGAGCGGACAGCCTGGACAAAGCGGACAACCCGGACAGAGCGGGCAGCCCGGACAAAGCGGACAGCCAGGTCAAAGCGGACAGCCCGGACAAAGCGGACAGCCAGGTCAAAGCGGACAGCCAGGTCAAAGCGGACAGCCAGGTCAGAGCGGACAGCCAGGTCAGAGCGGACAACCCGGTCAGAGCGGACAGGCATGCGGATCGATTACACTGTCCGGAGCCTGTTTTGGCAATACGGTTAAATACTGCGACAATGGGGTTCTGAAATCCTACGATTGCGCACAGGAAAATAAAGTCTGCGGTGAAATGTGGGATGACACCCATTCATGGCGTGGATGCGTCGATGGCGGAAACAACTGGGAAGACACAAGCTGCGGAGATATTACGATTTCGGGACAATGTTATGGCGATGTCGTTAAGTATTGTGAAAACGACGTTCTGAAGTCATACGATTGTGCTCAGGAAAATAAAGTCTGCGGTTTGATTATTGAAGATAACCATGCGTGGCGCGGCTGCATGGATAAAACGGATGTATATGTCCCGGATGACAGCTGCAATGAAGATTCATACTCTCCGCGATGCAGCGGTGATATATTCATGGATTGTGTGAATGGCCATGTCGTAAAAGAGAACTGTGCAAGCAAGAATCAAAAATGCAAGGAAATTCACGACGGTCCGATTACCGGCGCAGGCTGCGCAGGTGATGATGTTTGCAAGGATTCAGAGTCCAAATGTGATGGCAATACGCTTTATGTTTGCGTTTACGGTCAGTTCATTCCGAAGGACTGTGCTTCGGAGGGTAAAGTATGCGGCAAGAATACCGACAGCAATACATCAATTGAATATACCTGTATCTCCAAGACGACGCCCGAAACACCGGGTGAAGCGTGTGACTATAGAACATTCAAGACGCATTGCAACGGCAACGTAAGGGAAATGTGCGTGGATAACCATATATATAAAGAGGATTGTGATGACAGGGGCATAGGATATGAATGTCAGGAGAAAGTCAGCGGTTCATCTCAGACAGCCAGTTGTGTATTGGTAGACAAATGTCAAGGCATCAAGGAACCGGTATGCAAAGGCGATCTTCTTAGAAGATGCATTTCGGAACAGATAACCGAGAGAGATTGCGCTGCGCTCGGTAAAAAGTGTGGCATCAATGACGCCGGCGTAAACGATTGTATCGATACTTCCGGCCATACGCCAGATCCCAATAGCTGCGATGAAAAGGAATACAAAACCCACTGCGAAGGCAATACGATCAAATCCTGTGAGAAAGGAAAAATCGAATCAGAATACTGCGCATCCCAGGGATTGAAATGTGTGGTTCAGGAAAAAGGCGGTCTGACGGTAGCCGCATGCTCAAAAGGCGAATGCAGCGCTTCAAAATGCGATGGCAACACGCTCATGTATTGCCTGTTGGGGACGTACACGCCGATGAATTGTTCAAATTTTGACAAGCAATGTGTAGAGAGTGACGGAGACGCTACGTGCAAATAGTCCTGAGGAAGTCACAGAAACGAAGACATCCCGTTTGACGAATACCGATTTCAACACAAGGAAACTGCAGCATTTGAGGGGGTATGGGGGAGCAAATCAAGATCCTCCATAATCAATTGTGAACGCATCCGTATGTCATTTCCACAGTTAATGAGAATACAGCCGGGAACGCGATCATCGCACATGCAAAATATACTTGGCATCGGCTGATATTCTCATTATTTTATCCGCAGCAATGTCTGCTGCAATGAGGTAATACAATGACTGGAATCTTACGAAACTTTGGATATTGTCTGGCACTGATTCTGATTGGACTGGTACCTTTGGGATGCACTGAAACCGAAGAAAGCGATACATCCACGAATGCTTCGACCGATCCGGGCCAGAATAACGGCAACGAACAGAACAACAATAATGGCCAAAACAATAATGGCCAGAACAATAATGGCCAGAACAATAATGGCCAGAACAATAATGGCCAGAACAATAATGGCCAGACGAATCAGGGATGTGGCAATATTCCCGATACAGGCATATGCGAGGGTGCGGTCGTTAAATATTGCCAGGATGGCAAGCCCCAGTCGTACGATTGTGCACAGGAAGGCAAAAATTGTGGTGAAACATCGGCCGAAACGCATTCTTTTGGCTGCATCGACAATCCGGGGGGCGGCGGATGTGGTGATCTTCCCGATACAGGCGTATGCGATGGTGCAGTCGTTAAATATTGCCAGGACGGCAAGCCCCAATCGTACGATTGTGCACAGGAAGGCAAAATTTGTGGTGAAACATCGGCCGAAACGCATTCATTTGGATGCATCGACAATCCGGGGGGCGGCGGATGCGGAGATCTTCCCGATACAGGCG
>JAFRYG010000071.1 GCA_017441205.1 Pseudomonadota bacterium | reverse complement strand
GGGGATGGATCACCTCCTTTAACGGATATTTATGGGATATGCGGATGCGCGATATGTATAGACGCGCGGACCGCACGTCTATACATATCGCGTGGTCATACGCACTACTGTAATTCTCTCTCTGGTTTTCGATGGGAATGAAGTCAAAGCTGTTCAGCTTTGGCTTTTTTTCGTTTTTGCCGAAAACAACCCCGCAAAAAGATCGCGCTGCGTATTTGCCATCAGCAAATAGCCGCGCGCACCGGCGAGCGTATTGGCCGATGGGCCAATAGCGCGCCACCAAAAGATTTAGAAGGACTTATCTGGGCGGCGCCTGACAAAACGTGGCAGTCCCGGATTTTCCGGACAAAGCCGGCATTTTCCGCCCATCCATGTTTGTAAATTCAGCGATTCGATAGGTGCCCGGTTCGGCATATTTCAAATAGGCCACAGCACAATCAAAGACATACCGGAAATCCCCTCTGACTCCGGGGCATCTCAGATGCTTGAATTCTTTATCGGTCGCAGCATCAAATGTACGATATAATGTATAACAGGCTCTCATGGCTTCTTCGCATACGTAAACCACGTCCTTTACGCGACGGGCGGAGGCATTATAGACGATAAAATGGTCAAACGGATTAAAAAGTTCATTATTTTGTCAGTTGTCAGCAGAGACGTTGCACGGAACGTCAGTGCTTTGTTGGGGGTTGTTAAAGACGTTCCAATGAACTGTGATGACACAGTGAGGAGATGGGATGAAATACTATTTTGCTCCGCTTGAAGGAATTACGGGATATACCTACCGGAATGTCCATCACGCTCTGTTTGGCGGTCCGGATGCGTATTATGCGCCCTTTATCCAGCCCAAACAGACGCACGAGCTTGAGACGCGCGAAAAGAAAGACATCGATCCTCAGAATAATCAGGGAATTTCGCTGATTCCGCAGATCATGGCCAACAAGGTTGATTTGTTTTTATGGGCATGTGAAGAGCTCAGGCAGCGCAATTATTCCGTCGTGAATCTGAATCTCGGGTGTCCGAGGCAGACGATCGTTTCGCGGCACAAAGGCAGCGGAATGCTCGATAATCTTGAGAATTTGAAGGTTTTTCTGGATGGGATTTTTGAGGGTTCAGCCAAAACCGGGATGCGGATCTCGATCAAGACGCGCCTGGGGACGGACAATTTTGACGACGCGCTGCGGATGATTGAGATCTTCAATCAGTATCCGCTGGATGAACTCATCATTCACCCGAGGACGCGCCGGGATATGTATCAGGGGCGTCCCAATCACGATGTATTTCAGGCATGTGCAGAAAAGACCAGACATCGCATCTGTTACAATGGAAATCTGTTTTCGAAGGCCGATTATGAATCATGGAAGGAACGTTTTGCGCGGTATCCGCAGATACATGCGGTAATGCCGGCGCGCGGTCTGATTGCCAATCCGGCGCTGATACGCGAAATGAAGGGAGGAAAAGCGATAACCAAACAGGAACTTCGTCTCTATCATGATGAGCTCTATCGTGCATACGATGCGCTTCAATACGGAACATCCACGCTGCTCCATCGCATGAATGAACTCTGGTTTTATCTGGGGTGTAATTTTGCGGGAGCCGAAAAACTGGTTCATAAGATCCGCAAAGCCAGGAATTGCGTGGATTATCTGGCCGCTGTCGATCGGATCTTTGATACCTGCGACATCGGTGGGCATTTTGAAGGCAGATAGGATCCGGGGTACAGAAAAGACATCTTATGGAACGACTTATCGGCTGACTGCAGTCAATGAAAATGCCGCGCCCCTTGACATACGTGTTTTATTTTCACTAGATTTTTGCGTCTGATGCCGATTGGCGTATCAATGAAAAGTGAGGAGTCACGTTTGATTTTTCGGTGATACACAGAGAATTGTTCATTCCGGGATACAGGGTCTTTGGAATTTCTTCGATATGGCGGATGTATATGCGTAAGAAAATAACTCTCGTACTTTTATGCGGTGTGTTCTGTATTCTGCAGGCATGCGATGATTCCAGTGACAATTCCTGTGTTTCTCAATGCATTGACAACAACATGGCCAATCTCTGTGTCGATGGCAAGCTCGTTCCCACGCCATGTCCGAACGGGTGTCTGAATGGCGCCTGTGTGTCGGCAACAGTCTGCAGTAATGGGAGTACCATGTGCGATACAGATGGGATCCCGCTCAAGTGTGAGGGCAGTGTGTGGGTAAGACAAGCTGCCTGCGGGAGTGATCTGAAGTGCGTCAATGGCTTTTGTACAAAGTCCGATTCAGTGGTTCAGAACTGTACGAATGACGAAGTCATGTGCGGAAGTGACGGCATTCCTCTCAAATGCGTGAACAATTCCTGGGCAAAACAGGCAGCGTGCGCCGATGGCCTGGAATGCAGTGAGGGCAGATGTCAACTTCCGGCAGTTGTTGATAATTGTATGTCGGGAAGCACGAAGTGCGACGAGAACAGCATTCCGAACAAGTGCATTGGCAATCGCTGGGTTAAGATGAATCCATGCAGTGATGGCCGCACCTGTGTGAACGGATATTGCGCGAAACCGGTAACGACGAAAGCATGCAATACGGGGAGCATGAAATGCGACAGCGACGGTGCGCCCATCATCTGTGAAAATAATGACTGGGTTAAACAAGATCCCTGCCCGAAAGGGAAAATGTGCGTTTATGGAAAATGCACGGATATGATCAAGGAACGGGAATGCACCAACGGCAGCGTGAAGTGCGGTGACAACAATGCGCCCATACGTTGTGAAGGAAATGCCTGGGTAAAGAAAGATCCGTGTCCTAAGGACCAGAAGTGCGTTTATGGTTCGTGCGTCGGCAGCACTGTCACGAAAGAATGCACGGGGGATAGCGGTCAATGCACGAAAGACGGAGTGCCTCAGAAATGCATCGATGGCAAGTGGACTGATCAGAAGCCGTGCGGCAAGGATGAAAAATGTTCATCCGGCAATTGTGTTGCGACCGAATTATGCTGGAATGTGACGTGCAAGGACGATGAAACCTGTGTCAATTCTGTCTGCGTACCCAATTGGGAGCTCGAAGCCGCCGACGGAACGAAATGCGACACGGATACATTCGTCGAATACTGTACTGATTCAGGAGAAGCCGTCGCCTGTGCAACCACCAAAGGCATTTATCGCAACCAATGTCCCGAGGGCTGCAAAGTCGGTGATTTTACTGAAATCTATGGAGACACATGGCATCCTGCATTCTGTGATTCCTTCGTGTCGGAATTCTGCAAAGGCACGACACCGGAAGAAGTTCCCTATTGTTCCTCCGAAACGAAGAAAGACGGCGGATTGCTCTATTATGAATCGACATATCAGTGTGCACCGGCTTTCGGTGGTGGTTATCTGGCGCTGAATTATGCCGATTTCGGCTATTACACGCTTTGTCAGTACGAATGCGACGATGACAATCTGTACTGCAGCAAACTTCCGCCGGTCATCAAATGTGCAGAACCCGACAGTTGTTCCGGCGAAGAGCTGTCCTATTGTTCGAATGGAAAGATAGAAAAGATAGACTGCGTGGAGTTTGAGGCGCATTGCAAGTCATTTGCAGCTCACGAATATGCGGACTGTTTTGATGAAACTGATGAATGCACAAAACTGAATGAAGTCAAAAAGAGCTGCGAAACGCAGAATTCAGTAGATATTTTGACTGAAAAGACATGTCTGCATGCCGATAATGATTCGGGTTCCAAGAATTATTGGGTAAGAACGAAGCGATCGGCTTGTTCAAAGGGATGCAATCAATCCAAAGATGGCTGTGCTGAGTAATTCTGTGCGAATCCAGTCTATGCATCATTTTATAATACTCATTGCAATCTGTTTCGTGCTTCTGTGCAGTCTTGCCGGATGCAGCCTGATCAGCACTGATCGTGATGATGCAGCAGTACCGGAAACGCCGGTCGCAGCTGCACCCGATGAAGCAGCACCTATCCCGGAAAATAGGGATGAAGAACAGCCTCCGGCTGCTCAGGATGCTGCGGAACCCGTCGTCCCTGTCGTTCAGGATAACGAAGAATCCTCTGCAGCCCCAGACAGTCAGGAAAATGTTCCAGCCGGCGATGGTGGAATATCAGAAAATCTGACAGTTCTTTCGCCTGAAATCGTCGGCGAAATCCGGGAACTCCCCTGGGATATGGAACCCGAAGTACTCAATGCCGTCGAAAAGTTCAAGGAAGGCAATCATTTCCCCGTCAGCGATGAAAAGCATCCCGATCTGTTCAAAGAAGTTCTGACCAATAAAGGCGGAACCTACATCGGTGTCGGAACAGACCAAACCTACGTCTTTATTGGCTGGATGCGTCCGACGCTCGTTTTCGCCACCGACTACGATCCGTGGGCCGTCTTTACCAATATGGGCTATGCCGCATTATTCAGATTATGCGATGATATCGAGTGTTTTAAATCCCATCTTCGCGACAAGGAAGAAGTCCACGAACTGATGCTGGAACTGTACAAAGACCATCCACTGAAGAAGGCCATTGCCAAGCGCTTCCGATCTGTTCTTTATGGCGTGCGCCACAAATTTGATATTCTGCGTGCGCAGGAATGGCCGAATTTTGCGAATGATCCGGAAATCTACAGCTACATCCGGGATCTGGTGCGCGCCGATCGCTTTGTCGTCATGCAGGCAAATCTGCTGGATTCGGTTGCATTGAATGCGATTTCTGAATTTCTGAAAAAGCATCATCGCACAGTTTCAGCGCTGTACGTTTCGAATGCCGAGCAATACTGGGGATATTCGCAGCAATATAAAGACAATATGCTGAATATTCCGTGGCATGAGGATGGTTTTATCATGCGCACGCATGCGTGTTACCCTAAAAACACGGATTACAAGTACAGCATTCAGCCGGCAGGCGTATTCACCGCATGGTTAAAGGATCCCCGTTCGACCGGTGTCAAGCGCATTACCAAACATGTCAGCGTTCGTCATCCGGATGAATTCCCGTTTACTGTCGACGACATCATGCCTGAGGATGCTCATCTGCTTCATCAGAAGGCACGGCATCATCAGAAAGTGCCTCAATGAGAAAGCTGACCGGTCTGAATCCGTCATTGCATGAGATCATGGCGGATTTCTTATTTTTCATCCAGCCATCGTATATATTTTCACCGCCACAGGCGAGTGTCATCACGAAAGCAGACATGGAATCCCAGGCGCTCTGACACAATCCTTCCGGCCGCTCCCAGCCGTTTGCGATAAAGACCTGGCCCTCCTGAATGCAGCAGGCATGTTTAATCGGATTTTCGTACTGATCGATCAGATCCTGATAGTGGGCTTTTCGGATTGCGGTGATTCTGACTTTCTTCATTATATATATCTCCCTGAACAGCTGCCCAAGTCTGCCAAAAAATACATTTGACGTCAAAAAATTGTGACTAACATTGGACTCTGTTCATGCCAGCTCATTGGATTTGCCGGCAAATTGTTATGGAGGTTATGATGAGATTAGATAAATTAACGATTAAATCCAGAGAAGCCATTGAATCGATGCAAAGTATCTGTGCCCAGCTGCACCACTCAGAATTGTTGAGTCTTCATTTGCTCAGCGCACTCTGCAAGCAGGGTGGAATTGTCAACTCCCTGTTTGAACGCATTGGAGCCAAGGGGATTCAGTCATCTCTGGATGAAGCACTGCTGAAACTGCCGCGCGTCAGCGGAGCGGAAGCTGCGATGTCGCGGGAACTCAACAATGTATTCGAAGCCAGTCAGTCGATTGCGCGGGACATGCGCGATGAATATGTATCGACAGAACACTTTATTCTGGCCATGGCGCGCGAAAAGTGTCAGGCGCGGGAAATACTGATTAAAAATGGTGTAAAATACGAGGATTTGCTCCAGGCACTCATGGATGTTCGGGGCAATCAGAGAGTGACGAGCGAGAACCCGGAGTCGACATTTGAGGCATTAAAACAATATACGCGCGATTTGACTGAGGATGCACGCAAGGGAAAACTCGATCCCATTATTGGCCGTAATGAAGAAATACGTCGAACACTTCAGGTTCTGAGCCGAAAGACAAAGAACAATCCTGTTCTGATCGGTGAACCCGGTGTCGGCAAGACAGCTATTGCCGAAGGCATCGCCCAGAGGATTGCATCCGGAGATGTCCCGGAATCACTGAAGAATAAGCGCGTATTGTCGCTCGATCTTGGACTGCTGATCGCGGGTGCCAAATACCGTGGTGAGTTCGAAGAGCGATTAAAGAGCGTTCTTTCGGAGATAGCCGCAAGTGATGGGGCAATCATTCTGTTCATAGACGAACTGCATACGCTGGTTCATGCCGGCGGCGCCGAAGGCGCAATGGATGCCTCAAATATGCTCAAGCCGGCGCTTGCCCGAGGTGAGCTCAGGTGCGTGGGTGCAACGACACTCAAGGAATATCGCATCATCGAAAAGGATGCCGCTCTTGAAAGAAGGTTTCAGCCGGTGATGGTCGATGAACCCAGCGTCCAGGATGCCATTACGATATTGCGTGGTATCAAGGAGAGATACGAAATTCATCACGGAATCCGTATCACCGATGGTGCAATCATCGCCGCAGTGAATCTGAGCAAACGCTATATTGCCGATCGTTTTCTTCCGGACAAAGCCATCGACCTCGTCGATGAAGCAGCCGCTGAACTCAAGATGGAAAGCGAGAGTCTGCCTACGCCAATCGACAAGATCGAACGGGAAATCATTGAACTCGAAATCCAGCGCCAGGCTCTGAAAAAAGAAACGGATGACGTTTCCCTGGAACGACTGAGAAAAACCGAAGAAGAAATCGCCAATATGCGCGAAAAATCTGCAGGAATGAAAGCTCAATGGAAACACGAGCGCGAATTGCTCGAAAAGATGAAGGAATGTCGTGCAAAACGCGATGCTTTGCGTGTTGAAGTCGAAAACGTCCAGAGACAGGGAGACTATAACAGGGCTGCGGAAATCCGTTACGGCCAAATCCCCGAAATCGAAAAAACGATTGAAGGAATCACCGCAGAGCTGAAATCCTATGCGGACAACAATCAGTCATTCCTGCGCGAATCCGTGCGAGCGGAAGATATTGCAGCCGTCGTTGCCAAATGGACCGGAATACCGGTTCAGAAGATGCTCGCCGGAGAACAGGAAAAGCTGCTTGAGCTCGAAAAGCGCCTGCATGAACGGGTGATTGGTCAGGATGAAGCCGTCAAATCAGTTTCGGATGCCGTTCGCCGTTCGCGTGCCGGACTTCAGGATCCCAGACGACCGATCGGGAGCTTTATATTCCTTGGCCCCACGGGTGTCGGTAAAACGGAACTGGCCAAATCCCTGGCAGATCTTTTGTTCAATGATGAGCAGTCGATGCTGCGTCTCGATATGAGCGAGTATATGGAAAAACACAGCGTCAGTCGTCTCGTTGGTGCCCCCCCGGGGTATGTCGGATACGATGAAGGCGGACAGCTGACGGAAGGCGTCCGAAGAAAACCCTACAGCGTCGTTCTGTTTGATGAAATTGAGAAAGCCCATCCGGATGTGTTCAATATGCTGCTGCAAATTCTGGATGATGGCCGTCTGACGGATTCCAAGGGCAGAACTGTCGATTTCAAGAATACGGTTATCATCATGACCAGCAATGTCGGCAGTGATATTCTTCAGCGACAGGATATTCCTGTCGAACAGCGCAAGGAAGCGGTTCTTGCAAAACTGCGTTCGATGTTCAAGCCTGAGTTCCTGAACCGTGTGGATGAAATCATCACCTTCAACCCGCTGACTCGCGAACAGATAGGCGCAATTCTGAATATCCAGATCAAGCGTCTTCAGGCTCGCCTGAGTGAACGCAAAGTGAGTATAGAGCTCAGCGAGCGTGCTTTTGATGCACTCGCAGAGTCCGGATGCGACATTGCTTATGGTGCCCGTCCGCTTAAACGTGCATTACAGCGACAGCTCGAAAATCCGCTTGCCAAATATCTGCTCTCAACGCCAGTCGAAGAGGGCGGCGTAATTCATGCAGACTGGCAGAACGGAGAAATGATTTTCTCGTAATACTAAGAAATAAAACACAATGACAGCCTGTTCCATACGAAGAACGGGCTGTTCTATTCGTGGAAATTGTGATGCATCATAAAAATAGTTGCGTAAAAAACGTAAATGCGTTTAATAAGCAGCTCCGCGCGTCTTTATTCGTGCTTGCGTTTCTGCGCTGATTCGCGTAAAAGGCGGCCAATTTTGGTGCTCAGTATGGGCATGCGAGTGAGAATTGGTGTAAAACCAATACAAAGAAGAGTTTGATTTTAGGGGGAAATCCTCAACATGAGGTAAGGATCCTCACTTTTTTTAGGAGTTTAAAGGATGTCTATGTTAAACACGAAGCGTACTCTGATTGTGATGGCTACCGTGATTCTTTTGGGATTAACTGGTTGCAAAAAAACAACTCAACCGGAACCACAGCAGGCTCCCGTGGTTGAAGCTGCTGCCCCTCAGGCTGTTGCAGTGGACATGAATGCGCCATTGATTTTCCAGATCGGTGCGCTTCCCATGAAAGGCAATAAGGACGCAAAAGTTACCATTATTGAATTCAGCGATTATGAATGCCCTTATTGCAGCCGTGTAGAACCGACAATTGCCGAAATTCTGAAAGCCTATCCGAACGATGTCCGCGTTGCTTTCATCAACAACCCGCTTCCATTCCACACGAATGCCATGCCGGCAGCCAAAGCCGCAGTCGCAGCTCACAAACAGGGCAAACACTGGGAAATGCACGATGCTCTCTTTGCCAACCAGAAAGGTCTTTCGGTTGATTTCTTCAAATCCAAAGCCAAAGAACTCGGTCTTGATGAAGCCCGTTTCGAAGCTGATATGAATGATCCCGCAACCGAAAAACTCATCAACAAAGGTATGGAAGACGGCAAGCCTTATGGCATTGGCGGCACACCTTCCTTCCTGATCAACGGTGTTGCTTTCGTCGGTGCCCAGCCTCTCGATAACTTCAAGAAAGTCATCGACCAGGAAATCAAACGTGCTGATGAAGTTGCAAAAGCCAAGAATCTCTCCGGTGAAGCTCTCTATCAGGAACTCGTCAAAACAGCTCCGAAACCCAAAGCTGATGAACCCGAAGAAGAAGAAGCTCCGGCCGGCCGTGTCCACGTTGACCTGACCAATGCCCCGATCCTCGGCGATGCCAACGCTCCTGTCACCCTCGTCGAATTCACCGATTTCGAATGCCCGTTCTGCAGCCGTGCCAACACCACGATCCATGAACTCCTCGAAAAGAACCCCGGTAAAGTTCGTGTCGTTTTCCGTCACTATCCCCTCTCGTTCCACAAGAACGCGAAACTCGCCCACCAGGCCGCCGAAGCAGCCAAGATCCAGGGCAAATTCTGGGAATACTATGACAAACTGTTCGCCAATCAGAAAGAAATCGACCGCGATCACCTGATCGGCTATGCCAAGGAACTCGGCCTCGATGAAGCCAAATTCACAGCCGATATGGACAGCGATGCCGTCATCAAGATCGTCGAAGCCGACGTCAAAGCCGGTACAGATGCTGGCGTTCGTGGTACACCGCACTTCTTCTTCAATGGTACCCTCCTGAGCGGTGCTCAGCCGATCACTGCTTTCCAGAGCGCTCTCGACAAAGAACTCAATGCTGCTGATCCCTACATCAAGAAAGGTATGGGCGGCAATGACCTCTATGAGCAGATCATCAAGGACAATCCTGTTCCCAAAGCTGCTCCTATCGTCATTGATATCGCTGGTGCTCCCTTCAAAGGTGCCGCTGATGCCCCCGTTACCCTGATTCAGTTCAGCGAATTCCAGTGCCCGTTCTGCAGCCGTGTTGAACCCACGATCAAACAGCTCATGGAAGATCCTGCATACGCTGGCAAAATCAAAGTCGTCTTCAAACAGTTCCCGCTTGGGTTCCACGACAAAGCTCAGAAAGCTGCTGAAGCTGCTCTGTTCGCACATGCCAACGGCAAATTCTGGGAAATGCACGAGAAGATGTTCGCCAATCAGCAGGCCCTCGGCATCGAAGACCTCAAGAAATATGCAACGGAAGTTGGCCTCGATGCAGCCGCTCTCGAAAAAGCTCTCAATGACAACACCTACAAAGCCGCCGTCGAAGCTGATGTCAAAGCCGGTCAGGGCGCTGGTATCTCCGGTACGCCTTCGTTCGTCATCAACGGCAAACTGTTCGTCGGTGCTCAGCCCATCGATAACTTCAAGAAAGAAATCGATGCCGCTCTCGCCGAAGCCGGTAAATAATCAGGCTTCGCCTAAATGTGCAGTTTAGCTGCACATTTACGGCTCGCATTGAACGCCGCTATGCATGCTGCATACGCGGCGTTTTCTTTTTTGGGGCCAGGCTATTGCAATGCAATACGCCTGGCTGCGCACTTCTGGTCCCCAGCTTGAACCTCGATTTCGAGTGAGTACACGGTTGCAGCATTTAGCCCCAGCTCCTCAGCCTGAACCTCGATTTCGAGTGAGTACACGGTTGCAGCATTTAGCCCCAGCTCCTCAGCCTGAACCTCGATTTCGAGTGAGTACACGGTCGGCCCTACATTTGGGTATTCTCCCTGTCTCCCACCCGCCAGCCTGCGCCCTACCCTGAATTCGCACGACTTTGACACACTGCTCCCTTTCCGGCGATAAACGCCGTAAAAAAAGCATCCCGATGTGCCTGGCATGTACGGTACTTCAGCATTATGCCCCGCGTCCGGCAGCTTAATACTGTAACCATGTCCCTCGGTCGTCCGTACATTATGTCGGAAAATATAACGTTATATGAATCCGGATGGGTACATGCGCCTCCTTACCAAAAGGAAGGATCATTCCTTCACTTAATGATGCCATCCAGAAAGACTTTGTTTCACTTTGGCTGACGATTTTTTTATGAACTGTGTCTGAACTGGTTTTATCCGGAAAAAGACCATTCCCCACATAATTGCATTTTTCGGGAATAACGTTATGATTCCCAGAGTTTGCCATGGATGGCAGATGTTGTACGCACGCACGGAGGCTTTATGAATCAGTATTTGACAGCAGCGCTCGTTCTGTCCCTGACGTTTGTCGGTAGTTCCGCCTTTGGACAGACGCCTGTTCCTGTAAATGAAACGGCCTTTACAGTTCAGGTTGGCGCGCAAAAATTGGCACTGGCCGTTTCTCCTGCAATCGGGGAGGGTGGCGCAGCAACAGCGGAAATTGACAAACTGCTCAATCACACGCTGCAGCTGACCGGATTATTTGATATCGTTCCGACGGGGTCATTTTTGCCGGGGCTGACCAAAGAAACCCTTGCCGCAACCAATTACGACAACTGGTATGCATCCGGCGCGAGCGGGGTCGTCAAAACACAGGCAAAGCTTTCGGGCAACTCGCTCGTCATTGAGATGGGACTGTTCGATACCCTGGGCAAAAAACGCATTGAAATTGCCTATGATCCCAAAGCTGTTACACCGGATAATTACCGCAAACCCGTGTATGCATTCGTCAATGCCGTCGTCCAGTATTTTACGGGTGAACCCGGTTTTTTCGGGCAGTCCATGCTTGCAGTGACGCGCGATGGCAAAGGAAAAACTGCAAAAGTCGTCTCCATGATGACGGATGGAAGCGGTATTTCGCGCGTTTCGAAATCCAATGCCATTGAAATGCTGCCGGAATGGGGACCTGGCGGTTCCATATTGCTGACGAGCTACGCCAAGGGCAATCCCGATTTGTACGTCGTTTCGGCAGGTGCTGGTCATCGGATTTCGTCTAACCCCGGCATGAACAGCGGAGCATCGTATTGCGCCGGAAATGGCAGAATCGCACTGACGCTGTCAAAAGACGGCAATGCCGAAATCTATACCATGTCCTCGGATGGTTCAGATCAGCGACGTCTGACAAATAACAGTGCCATCGATACGTCTCCGGCATGGTCTCCGGATTGTTCAAGAATTGCTTTTGTTTCGGATCGCGGCGGCAATCCTCAGATATATACGATGAATGCCGATGGTTCCGGTGTGACGCGCCTGACCATGCTCGGAAACTATAATACCAATCCCGCATGGGGAAAAGGAGGACTGATCGCTTTCAGTGCCAGGGATGAACTCAACGGTCTCGATATTTTTGTCATACGTGACGATGGTTCCGATCTGACTCGTATCACGCAGCAGCAGGGCAAAAATGATAAGCCAACCTGGTCTCCGGATGGACGGTATCTGGCATTTTCTTCGACACGCGATGGTTCCAGCCGAATCTATATATCCACCGCAGACGGAAAATCACAGAATGCGGCCACGACCTCCGGATGGTACGAAAATCCCGTTTGGGGACATTGAACTATGCGTCGCTGTTAGTTGTTTGTTATGCAATTATCCAGCTGATTGCTGAAGAATGTAGTTTTTCGGCATCGTGAATCACTAACTACTCGCTAATAACAACAGCACAGACGTTCCGCTGAACGTCTCTAACCACTAACCACTAAAAATAAGACTCGCCATGAAAAAAGTTATATTTACGCTCGGAATCCTCTTATTGACCGCTGGCTGTGCCAGCAAACAACCTGCAGCCGATCTGCTCCAGGATGCAACTGATGCAATGAACAGCGCAGGAAATGCCAAAGAATGCGCTGCCGAAACCTATGCATTGGCGCAAAATGCCCTCAAGGAAGCCCAGGAAGCCCAGGCCGCCGGTGATACCGAAACCGCCCGTTCCAAAGCAAGACTTGCTCAATCCCTGGCCAAACAAGCCAAAGAAGAAGCCGAGATGAATGCCGAAGATTGTGAACGGCGCAAAAATGCAGTTGCTGCTGTCGATCAAAAGCTCAACGTCGTGGACGAACTTTCCGGGGCCGGAGAATTAACGCTTGATGACTCATTTAAGGTCATCTATTTTGATTTTGATGAATCTTTTCTTTCATCACAGGCCGTCAGGGACCTGCAGGAGAATGTCACTGTCCTGAAAAACAAACCGGAAATAAATGTCATTCTCGCAGCCCATACGGATGAACGAGGAACAACTGAATACAACCTGGCGCTTTCGCAAAAGCGCGGCGATGCCGTAAAGGAACATGCATCAAGCATGGGAATTGATAAGTCCCGGATGTCAGTTGTTCCCTATGGCAAGGAAAAACCTGCTTCAAGCGGCACGCGTGAACAGGATTATGCCCTCAACAGACGCGTCGAATTTATTCCAAGATAAGCAATGATGAAAAAAATTCCCTTTCTCATGATCGGTCTGCTGCTTTTGGGAAGCCTCCCGGGAATGGCTTCGGCAGCCCCCAAGGACAACGATAAAGCGGCCGACAAAGCAGCCGACAAAGCAGCCCTGGCGGCATTGAGTGCTTCCGAAAAGGCCATCAAAGCGACAGATGGAGCAGCCGATACCGGACAAACGGCGATCAACGATCAGGCTGTATCGCTCGGTGTCGATCCTCTCAGCCTGATTACCGTTACGCCGGGCGGACCGCCCGTGCGCATTCCCATCGCAGTGCCGGATTCCCTGAAAATCGGCGACAATATTGATGAAGAGGGACTCGGAAGAACGCTCGCCGATGTCATCCGCAATGATCTGAACATGAGCGGACTCTTTGAAGTCATGCCCGTCGAAACGTACGCCCTCGTCGACCCCGCAAAAGAAGGCATTTCGCCGTCGACCATTCAGTTTGACAGCTGGTACAACGTCGGAGCTTCCGTCCTGATTAAGGCTCATTATACCATAACCGGTCATGATGCTGACTTCGGATTTGGTGTATTCAATATCGATTCCGCAACTCCCGTGCCGCTGAATTTTGGAGATCGCAAAGTTACTCCTGCCAACGTGCGCGCCGTTGCCCATGAGTTCGTCAATAAACTGATCGGCTTTTATACGGGAACGGACGGCGTTTTCGGGACGCGAATCCTTTATGCGGCACAGGGAAAGAACAATTTCCGAAAGATCAAGTCATTTGAGACTGACGGTTACGGCGTCGCAACTTATGATTTGCCGGAAGCCATCAACGTCATGCCGGAATGGGGGCCGGGCGGTTCTCTGCTCTTTACGCAGCTCACTCCAAAAGGCGACAACATCTTTTTGTATGCCGATAAAACGCTGACGAAACTGACCGATTTTGAAGGATGGGCTTCGGGCGCGGATTACTGCTCGAAAAATGGCAAAATCGCATTTACGGGGGCTCGCGAAGAAAATAGCAATATCTTCATCATGAATGCCGATGGTTCTGATCTGGTCCAGCTGACCGATATGCCGGATTCCATTCAGACCTCGCCGTCCTGGTCACCGGACTGCAGCCGGCTCGCATTTGTTTCGAGCTATTCGGGAAAGCCGCAGATCTATATGATTAATGCCGATGGCAGCGGCATGCGGCGCCTGACATGGGTCGGGAACTACAACACAACCCCGGACTGGTCGCCCAAGGGGGATTTGATTGCCTTTACGGCCCGCGATGAACGCAACGTCTTTGATATCTTCACCATCAATGTGAATACGGGCGAAGTGACCCGACTGACTCAGGATCAGGGCCATAACCGCGAGCCCTCCTGGGCCCCGGATGGACGCTACATTGTCTTTGAATCCACGCGCGACGGCAAGCAGCCACGTCTGTACCTGATGAATCAGGATGGTCGCTGGCAGACGCGGCTGTCTCCGATTCCGGGGCTGAGAACGCCGACGTGGCACCAATAAACGAGCATGGCGTATGGGCTGCTTCGCAGCCTCATAGCCATGCTGCGAAGGCGTATGCCGCCGGGGCGGCATAGCCGAAGCATACAAATATCCAATGACCGGTATAAAATATTAATAACAATACGCTGTAACAATTATGTTCCGTTAATTTTGATGATTTATCACTAAGGTTTTGGTATAGGCGCGCCCATAAAGTGTGTTTGAGTGTTGAAAAAAAAACAACCAAGGGAGGCGTATATGAAAAACTACGTAGTGTTGACGAGTATTGCAGCCGCTTTGCTGGCGTTCGGGTGTGAAGATGAAGTAGGGCACAGCAGCCTGGATCTCAACGAAAACCAGGAATGCAAATGCGACGATGGCTCCGCGTGTCCGGATGGCAAAATTGACAATTGCTCCCCCGCGGGCGAATGCAAATGCGACGATGGCTCCGCGTGTCCGGATGGCAAAAAGGACAAGTGTGACGCCGCAGGCGAATGCAAATGCGACGATGGCTCAGATTGTCCGGAAGGAAACAAGGACAAGTGTGATGCCGCAGATGAATGCAAATGCGACGATGGCTCTGATTGTCCGGAAGGAAACAAGGACAAGTGTGATGCTGCAGATGAATGCAAATGCGACGATGGCTCAGATTGTCCGGAAGGAAACAAGGATAAATGCGAAAGCGAACCGGAATGCAAATGCGACGATGGCTCCGCGTGTCCGGATGGAAATAAAGACAATTGTGACACCGGGAGAGAATGCAAATGCGGCGATGGTACAGATTGTCCGGAGGGCAAGATAGACAATTGCACGGACATGCAGGAGTGCAAGGAAGGCGACGAAGACTGCGAACCGAAAAAAGACGAGTGCAGTGATACGGCCTGTACTGTGGGAACACTCGACTGTTCGGGAACGAAAATCCTCATCTGCGAAGCGGACGCCGATGGCTGCGGAGAGTGGAAAGAGAAGGAAGATTGCGGCACCGGCAAGCATTGTGATGCAGAAACGCATACCTGCGCTGAAGGCTGTGTCGAAAAATGTGAGGCAGAGCACGAAAAACGCTGTCTGGACAACAATGTGGCCGAGTGTACGTCGGATTCCGCAGGTTGTGCAGAGTGGAACATGGTTGCAGCATGCGGCGAGGATGAGATTTGCAACACCGAAACAAAGAGCTGTGATGCCTGTCAGAAATCGTGCGAGGAAACGCCGAAAAAATGCACGGATAAAGGCGTTGCGACGTGTTCCGTCGGCGGCAGCGGATGTGCGGTCTGGACAGAAACCGCATGCGATGGCGGGAAGAGATGCGATCCGGACAGCTTTGAATGCACGGATACCTGTAAGGATGCCTGTACCAAAGACGCCGTCAAATGCGATGCACAGGGCACGTATACCTGCGGCAACTTCGATGACGATGAATGCCTGGAATGGTCCAAGCCGACGGCCTGTGCCAAAAACAAGACCTGCGATCAGGCCGGCAAAACCTGTGTCTGCAAGGAAACCTGCAAAGACGGTGAAACCCGATGCAATGGCGCATCCGTTGAAACCTGCTCCATCGTCGATGGCTGTCCGGCATGGAAATCCACTGCCTGCTCAGAAGGACAGACTTGCCTGGCATCGACCAAGAAATGCGGTTTTGCATGCGGGGATCCGAATGGTGAAACGTGCAAGCCGTTTTCGATCGTCTTTTTGCCCGATACGCAGAACTACACGCGTTCATCACCCGTTTCGAAAGCCCGGGATCCCAAGAGCAACCGATATTTGGATCAGACGGAATGGATCCGCGACAACAAGGACAAATACAACATCAAATTCGTCATGCATCTGGGCGATATCACGAACTTCAATCTCGACAGCGAGTGGAAAGTTGCGGACGCCGCGCATGCCGTACTCGACAAGGCCAAGATTCCCTATCTGGTCGCAAACGGAAACCACGACTATCGTGATTATTATGACGAAAAAACAAAGAAATACGGTGACATCTATGACGGCGTGTATTCGCGAAGCCGTACTGGATTTACCAAATATTTTACAGATAAGCGTTTTGAGGGAAAGAGCTGGTTCCATGGGTATCACTATGGAACGAACTCGTATGCGACGTTCAAGATCGGCGAGCTCAAATTCATGATGATTTCACTGGAATTTGCGGCACGAAAGGATGTCGTTTGCTGGGCCGAAGATGAGATCAAAAAACACAAGGATCATTTCGTCATTCTGACGACCCACAATTATCTGAGCCGCAACGGCGCAAACAACAAAAAGAATTATTCCGGCGGCCCCTATCTTCCCTTTGCCGCCAACGGCGTGAGCGGTGCGGCACTCGCCAGCGAACTCGTCAAACGCCACAACAACATTATCCTCGTCGCAAGCGGCCACGTCAGCGGTGCGGAATTCCATTCCAACACGGGCAATACGGGCAATACGTTTTATGAAATGCTCGTCGATTACCAGAGTGAAAAGAAGGAAGTCAGCGGCGGGAAAAAATCCGATTCCTGCGAACATTCCGTGGATGCAGGCAATGGATGGCTGCGCATGATCACGATCGATCCCAAAAAGATCAAGGATAACGGCCTGGGGCGCGCATTCTCATCGCTCGGAAAAGCAAAATTCTACGATGACACCAAAGAATTTTACTGCTCTGAATATTCCAAGAGCTCCAATTTCTATACGAAATTCCCGACCGATTCTCAGCTTACGACGTTCGACAAATTCCATAACAACCATCACTTCAAATTCAGTCTGGATTTGTCGCGGCCATTGACCGGCGAATACAAGATCAGCGATTACAGCTTCGCTGCGCGCGAAATCAACGCCACGATCAAGGGCGATCAGACAGAACCCGCCGTCGCAATGAATCCGGATATCGGTTCATTTGTCGCAGTCTGGAAAGACAATTCCAGCGACGAGGATGGCAAGGATTCCAAGGGAAATGTCAATTACGACATCGTCGCTCGCCAGTTCTACAGCGGTGGCTGTGGCAAGGGCAAACAGTTCACGATCAATACGACGACCAAGGGCAACCAGCTTTCACCCGATGTCGCCATGGATAAGAACGGCAACTTTGTCGTCGTCTGGACGGACGATCAGGACGGCAACGGCGTTGGCCAGATCCACATGAGAGGATTTGATGATGCCGGCAAAGAGCGGATCAAGCTCGCGACGGTCAATACGGATTCGAAAGGCCATCAGGATCATCCCGAAATCGCCATGGCACCCGATGGCAGATTTGTCGTGGTCTGGGAGGATGAATCCCAGACTTCAGGCAAACCCCAGGTCTTTGTCCGCGGCTTTAAGGCCGATGGCACCGAGAGCTTCAAACAATTCAACGTTTCGGGCGATCCCAAGGGAACGCGCAAGAGTCCGGATGTGGCCATGGCTTCTGATGGATCCTTCGTCGTGACCTGGGCCGACGACGGCGACGATAACAACGGATATCAAATCCACGCCAGAGCCTTCAATGCGAACGGAACTGCAAAAGGCAATGCTTTTACAGTGAATACCGTCGGTGCGCGCCAGCAGCTCAAACCTTCGATCGGCATGAACGCCAAGGGCACGTACTTCATTGCGTATGAAGACAACTCCGCCGATAAGAGCGTATATGCCATCAAAGTGCGCGGTTACAGCAAGGACAACAAGCAGATCTTCGCAGACCAGGTTATCCATGCTGCCAAAACGACACAAAAATCCCCAACGATTTGCGTTGACAACAAGGACAATGCTGTCGTCGGATGGTTTGGTACAAGCACAAGGACAAAGGATAAGAAGGACTTCAGCAGTCCCGACGTTCAGCGCAAGACGATTACGCTCAAGGACGGAAAATATACTGTTGGTTCGGTCGGAAATGTGACGGCGATTGGCTATACCCAGAATTCCGCCAACAATATCGACAAGATCCCCAATGTCTCCTGTGCGGATTCCGGACGGCACGTATTTGTCTGGTCAGAAAAACTGGACAAAGGCAAGGCTTCCGAAATCTACGGCCGCGGATTCAACAAAATATAACAGTGTTTTGGGGAGAGCGCCTAGTGCCGCACTGAGGCGGCACTACGGCTGCTCTGGCCGTCCCTATGCCCTGCGGGCATACGGGGCGGCTTTTTTTTGTGTAAAAAAAACAAATGCACGACAGAAAATATAGGAAAACAAAGGGATTTCTTGCAAAAATAAGAAGCAAATCGCAAGAATGAATGACATTTTAATGACAAAATAGCAGTATCAAGTAATATGAGCTTGATGTTTATGCACTGAGCTTTGGTGTTTTCAATAAAAACGAGCATACTCTAAGGATATATCCCATGCCAGGAATTGGTGTTATCAGCAATCGTAATGCGAGGCTCAATAAGCTCCATCCCGAACTGAAGGATGAACTTGCCTATGTAATTGGAAGCGACGGCGGCGTTTCTTCGACAGGAACCATTACCGATGCCTACAAGGCTGTCGAAACATTTCGACGCATTGGCATTGACCTGATTGCCATCAGCGGTGGAGACGGTACTTCCCATCGAATGATGGAGATCCTTCTGGATGTGTACGGAACGCATCCGATTCCTCCCATTCTCCTTCTGCCGACTGGAACCCAGAATATGGTCCCGCGTTCCTTTGGCATTGATGGTTCCGGACTTGCCAACCTGATGCTCGCCGTCGTTCGCTATCGCCACAACGTGCCCATGCGGTGTATCAGGCGCAATCTCCTGCGCGTGAACGGACATCTGTCATTCATGTTCGGTATTGGTGTGGCAGCCAGATTTATGGAAGAATATTACAGAATCGGCGAAACCAATCCGAAGGGTGCTGCAAAATTATTGTCGAAGGTGGTGGCAAGTGCCGCCATCGGCGGAGATTTGTGCAGGGAAATGCTGGCTGCAACCGGAGCCCATCTCACGATAGACGGAAAGGAGAATACAGAAACGACCTCCGTCCACACGCTGTTCTGCTCATTTGTCGAACGCCTTCCTCTCCACTTCGTGCTGTTTCCCCGAAGCGGCTGGGAACCGGGTGCATTTGAACTCGTCTGGTCCGATGTGGCTCCTCTCAGCATCGCAAAGCAGTTTCCTGCCATTCTGCGGGGCAGTACGCAGCCGCTCGAAGGCGTCGAACGACAACTGGCACACCATGTCGTGCTGGATTTGGCCAAACCCGAAGCCTTTACACTCGATGGCGATCTTTATCCGGCAACGGATCATTTTGAAATCGAAGCAGGCCCTGAGCTTCAGTTCGTCGTGCCGGCACTTCAGTTTCATGCAGAAGATCAACACCTCAGATATGGACAGGCGGGTCCGTGGAGCATGAGATTTTTGCTGTAGACAGTACGGGCCAGAATCAGAAAAGCACTTTTTGTACTTATTTTGCTCACAGATACACAAGACATCATTGATGTTGGAGTACAACATGTGGTAAAAGCATACTCCATGGGTATGACATAAATGTCAATGCCATGAGTTTTTACGCATTTGAAAGAGGATTCCTGTGTTTTTTACAGTAGTTGCTTTTTCAATCCACGAGTTGAGTAAATTTATGAACAAAAAAATTCTTGTGTCTATTCTTTGTGCACTCGTCGTTCTGCTGGCTTTTTCCGGCTGCAAAAAAGAAGAAGCAGCTCCCGCAGAGAAACCCGCTGCAGAAGCGCCCGCTGCTGATGCTGCCGCGCCCGCTGCTGATGCTGCCGCACCCGCTGCTGATGCTGCCGCGCCCGCTGCTGATGCTGCCGCACCCGCTGCTGATGCTGCCGCACCCGCTGCTGATGCTGCTGCACCCGCCGCTGATACTGCCGCTCCCGATCTCAAAACCGCAGCCAAAAATACAGTCACTTTCTTTGAAGGCATGAACAAAATTGCCGAAGAATCCGGTGAAAACTGCGATGAGATGGGAACAAAACTGTTGGATCATCTCAACAATAACAAAGATACCTTCATCGCCGCGATGAAAGTTCTTGCAAACCTCAAAGAGGGTACCCCCGAAGCTGATTCCGTCAAGGAAGAGATGGCCGCAATGGAGAAAATTTCCGGCGATGACTCCGCATTTTCCAAAGCTGCCTCCAAATGCGAAAGCAATGAAAAGGTTCAGGGATTCTCTCTGGCATTCTTGGGTGTCATCATGCAGGCAGCCCCCGCCGCTCCCGATATGCCAGAAGCTGATGCTCCCGACGCTCCTGCCGCCGATGCACCCGCTCCTGCCGCCGATGCACCCGCTCCTGCCGCCGATGCACCCGCTCCTGCCGCCGATGCACCTGCCGCCAAATAACAGACACCGTTCTGTACCAATCAGGCAATAATTGTCTGAATCCGACATGTGCAGGTTATCCTGTCTGATAACGCTGTACATGTCTGTGATGTATATATTCGCAAAAAATATCAGCTCTATATAACTGGTTTTGCTGTTTTTTTTGATATTTGGCGAATGAGTATGGTTGAAATACCTACATGATCCGCTATAACAATCCATTGAGCTGATGGCACTCCGGCATCGGCTGTTCGCTATTTTAGTTTACATATTGTTCTTTATGAGGTGCTATGAAGAGAACTGCATTTTTTGCTGCGTGTATAGGCGTATGTCTGCTCGGATGTGAAGACACTCCTTCAGGAACTATGATCAGGCACACCAACGATGCCGATGGAGATTGCAATCCGGCATGTCTCAGCAATGAAGTCTGTATTAATCATGAATGTCAAACACGCGTTAATTGTAATGAAAATCAGGTTTTGGTCAATAATACTTGTGTGGATAAAAAACCATGCGATCCTTCCTGTGACGATGATGAAGTCTGTGTAGACGGCAATTGCGTTCGAAATGATGGAAGCGAATGCAATCCGCCGTGTAATCCGGATCAGGTTTGCGTCAATAAAATCTGTACTGGAGGAAACACCACTAAAATCTGCGATCCGGAATGTGACAGTGATCATGAATGCGTAGACGGGGTATGCCAGCCCCTCGATCCCTGCGCCAAATGTAAGAGCGGTGAAATCTGCACGAATGACGGTGAATGTGTACCAAAACCGGAATGCGACAAGAATCAGGTGCAGATCGCTCAATTCTGTGTAGATGGCAATACATGCAATCCCGCCTGCAGCACCGGAGAAATCTGCATCAATGGAGTATGTGTCAAAGGTGATGACAGCAGCTGCGATCCCCAATGTTCAGAAAATGAAGTTTGTATCGGCGGCAAATGCGTCCATGGTTCAACGTGTGTGCCGGATTGCGGTACAGGTGAAGTCTGCATCTATGGTGTCTGCGTCAAGGGCGATGACAGCAAATGCGATCCGGCATGCGGCGATCACGCCATCTGTATCCAGGGTGTCTGCGTCCATGGTACCACGTGCAGTCCCGTTTGCAGCGATGATTTGGTATGTATCAATGGTGAATGCGTAAAAACCGGTGATTCACAGTGCAATCCCGAATGCGACAGCAATCATGTCTGCGTCAACGGTGTCTGTGTTCCCGGCAGCGTATGCAGTTATCCATGCCGTTCCGATGAACTCTGCGTCAGCGGCGTATGTGTAAAAGGCTCGGACAATTGCGATCCGGCTTGCGCTGAGGATCAGATTTGCCTGAATGGACAATGCGTAGGAAGTACCTGTAACCAGTCCTGTGCTTCAGGTCTGTGTATGAATGGAACATGCGTCGATTCGGATAGTGACAGCTGTAATCCCGCCTGCAAGGATAACGAGATCTGCATTAACGGTAAGTGTGTAAACAATGGAACATGCAAACCTCTGTGCGAAGGAAGTACAGTCTGTGCCAACGACACATGCGTTCCCGGTGTGGTGGATGTCTGTGATCCGGAATGTTTCGACAATGAAGTATGCGTAAATGGCAAGTGCATTTCGAAAGGTTCCTACTGTGCCGAAGGTTGTGGCGACAATAAGGTGTGTATCGTCGATAAATGTGTCGATGGCTCGACATGCGATCCTGCATGCGAAGACGGAAGCCTCTGCGTCAACGGCTATTGCGTGACGCCGGGTGGTGAATCAACCTGCGGTCTGGAAACTACTGCAGGCTGTCTGGGAGAAAGTCAGTGCCTGAACGGAAACTGTGTTATCGATACAACTTGTAAACCAGATTGTGAAAAGGGATCGGTTTGTATCAATGGTGTCTGTGTTTCCGGAGATGGCAGCAAATGTGATCCGGCTTGCGCTGATAATCAGGTCTGCGTCCAGAATAAATGCATCCATGGCAACTCATGTTCCCCTGATTGTGATGGCAAAGGCGTCTGCGTTAACGGAATATGCCTCACCAATGGCGAAGAGACCTGTGAACCTGCATGCAATATGCTTCAGGTCTGCGTCAATGGTGTGTGTACAAATACGAATGAATGTCTGCCATCCTGCCGCACCGGATACGTTTGCATCAATGGCGTGTGTCTGTCTTCCGAAGGTGATTGTGAGATATCCTGTCAGACTGGTTATGCCTGTTTCGGCAAGGACCAAAGCGGCGCCAGTGTTTGCGTCCCCTCGACGACATGCGATCCTCTCTGTAAGGATAATGAAGTTTGCATTAATGGTACATGCGTCGGTGGTCAGACAAACGATTGCAATGAAACATGCCCGGAGGGTGAAGTTTGTCACAATGGTAAGTGCATAGCCGGAAAACCCTGCGATCCTGCATGCGACTCGGATCAGATATGTATCAACGGAACTTGTGTTAACAGCGGAAACTGCGATCCCGCCTGCGCATTCCATCAGGTCTGCGTAAATGATACCTGTGTGGATCTGCAGAATGAACGCTGTGTTCCTGAGTGCAATGAGCATCAGACGTGCATTTATGGAAAGTGCATCGACGGTGACGACGGAACCTGCAATCCGGCATGCCCCGCTGATAAAATTTGCAAAGATGGCAAGTGTGTCGATGGCGATGATGGCTCGTGCAATCCGGAATGCCCGGAAGGAAAAGTCTGCCGCGACCGCAAATGCATGGATGCCGATGACGGTACATGTGATCCGGAATGCGAAAGTCCGAAAGTCTGCCAAAATGGTCAGTGCGTCGACGGCGATGATGGCTCATGCGACCCCGAGTGCAAAGAGGGATACTTCTGCCAGCAGGGCGTCTGCATGGAAAGCTGTAAGACTTCCGGCGGCGTGCGATGCGGAAGTCTTTGCTGCGAAGGCAATACCCCAATTTGCGATGATGTCGAAAAGGTTTGTCTCGTCAAGTGCAGTGAAGCAGAAACTCGCTGCAATGATGAATTGTGCTGCAATAATGAGACTGAATTCTGTATCTACGGAAAATGCCAAAAGAAAGAAGACCACGATCCATGCGATAGTGCAAAAGACTGTGACCTCGACGCTTTCTGCGAAGCTGTCGTAGGAATGTGCATCAGCGAGGATGATGTTCCCAAAGATTGCAAACGAAGTACAGAAACCTATCCGTTTGAACCCAAATTGATGTGGAACTGGCCAAAGGATCTCACCAATGGTTCTGCCGCCGGCAAGTCCAACTGGTACGATTCGGTAGATTCGTACAACGTCATGGCCACCCCAATCGTCATCAATCTCACAGACGATAATGGCGATGGAAAAGTCAACGAAAACGATATCCCCGAAATCGTGTTCGCTACCTTCAGAACGAGCAGCATCGTCAAGAATTCCGCCGGTAATGGTGTCGCCTGCTACAGCGGCGTCTCCTCTGTCCGGGCCATCACCACCAACGACAAAGGCGAACTCATCGAACTGGCTGCTTCCGCAGAATTGTACCACGGTGAAGAAGATCTCGGTGCCGCCGATATCGATAACGACGGCTACCCCGAAATCATCGCAGGCACACCCAGTGAACTTCATGCCCTCAGACTCGTCAAGGATACAAACGAAAAAACGGGTTATCGCTGGGAAACCCCATATAAACTTACTATCAGCTCCGCAAACGGAAATGTCAGTCACCGCGTCGCTGCCTCCTTCGCCGATCTCGAAAGTGATGGCGTCGTCGATATCATCACCAATCAGGGTGTCGCAATCGTCAAGGATGGCAAGCTCGAATGGAAAAAGAACAGCGAAGGCAAGGAGTGCAGGATCAGTTTCGGTTCCCATACTGCAGCCGATCTCGATGGCGACGGAAAAATGGAAATCATCGGAGGCGGCTCAATCTTCGACGCCAGCTGCAATAAACTCATCGAAACGAGCGAGTTGGCCGGACAGGTCAGTGTTGCCGATCTCCTCAAGGATTCCCCGGATGCATCAGAAACCGGAGAACTCATCCCTGAAATCGCAACCGTTGCCGGTAATACATTCAGATTCTTTAAGATCTATAACAAGAATGGCGTCTGGAGCGTCAAAAATACATGGTCGCAGGCCATTCCCGTAAACAAAAAGAATCCGCACTACATTTCAAACTGCAAAACGGGCTCCGAAGGCCATTGCAACGCAGCCGGCGGTCCACCCGTTATCGCAGATTTCAATGGTGATACGATCCCGGATGTCGGTGTCGCTTCGCGCTATTATTATGTCGTCTTCAGCAATGATGGTACGCCCACTGGCGGTAAGGTTTTGTGGGCAGACTCCGGAACACAGGATTGGTCAAGCGCCGTCACGGGTTCGAGCGTTTTCGACTTCCAGGGCGATGGCGTCGCAGAAATCCTCTACGCCGATGAGATCAATCTCTACGTCTACAACGGCCCCGGCGGTACACAGGATGCCGATGGCGATGGATTCAATGATGCCTCCTTCATCATTGGTCGCTCCAAAGATGCTGCAATCGCTTATCCGCATACCAGCGGCACCGCATACGAATATCCCATCATCGTCGATATGGATAACGACGGCAAATCAGAACTCATTCATGCATCCAATCGGTACTCTTCCATCGTAAATGCCAACGATTCAAAGGCCGTAGGCATCAGCGTTTACAAGGATACCCTCAATCGATGGGTCCGTACGCGCCGCATCTGGAATCAGCACGACTATCATGTCACGAATATCAATGAAGACGGTACAGTGCCTTTGCATGAACAGCCAAACTGGCTGCAGAAGAACCTCAACAACTTCAGACAAAATGTTCAGCCGGCTGCCATCGAAGCCGCTCCAAACCTGACGCCCAAGATTCTGTCCTACAGCATCGGCAATTGTCCCGATCAGGCAACCCTGATCGCTCGCTTCCTGAATAATGGCGGGCTCGGTACTTCGGATGATGTCATCGTGACATTCTACGCCAAGGATGAGAATAACAATGATGTCGTCATTGGACAGGTCGAACACAAAGGATCGACGATTCCAGGCACCCCAATCACACTCACATTTACCTGGAACTTTAAATCCCTCGATGGCAAAGTTACATTTGATCCCTACAAACAGATTCAGATCTTCTACAGCGTCGATACGCCGGACGATTCTCATACCGACGGCATGATCATCGAATGCCGTGAAGATGATAACGTCAGTGATATGATCTCCGTCAGCTGCCCCGCTACTGCAGTCAATTAGGATAATGTACGTCGCCCTGAACGGGCGGCATACCACAGCCCCAAAACGCAGACGCGAAGCGACATTTCTTTCTATCAACAAAAAAAGAGGAGCATGATGCTCCTCTTTTTTTTTAAGCTATGAATGGTAATCGTGTTGATCAGATCTTTGTGAATATAGTCACTCACTCCAGGCTCTGAGCTCCATGCTCAGAGCTTATCGACACTCCCATTATATAAAGCTTGTTTATTTCTCAACATATACCCGGCTCATCTTCATTAGATCCGCAGCATCATCCGTTGTAATCACATCCACGCCGCGCGAAATCCACGTCGAAAACTCCGATTTGGGAACCGTCCAGACATTGACGAACATGCCCAAAGCATGAGCTTCATCGATCCACTTCAGATTTTTTGCCAGGTGACCTGATGAGTAATCGATGGCAGAAATCCCGTCATCCCGAAGTGATTGCATGGTTTTGGTTGAACTGCTGCTCAAAAACTGAACGACTGCACCGGAAAGCTCTTTGCTGACCTGTTTGCAGTTGTCGTAGCTGAATGCAATCCACTCCACCTGATCGACCATGTCGAGTTCCTTGACCATATCGATGCAGGCTTTGGTGACTTTTTTGTTCTTTTCTGGACTATTATGCGACTTAATCTCAAGAATCAGTTTAACCGAAGGAACTTTCTTGCCCTGCTCAAGATATGCGCGCAATGTCGGCAGCGATTCACCATTCGGAAGCTTGAGTTTTGAGACCTGAGATGTCTTAGAATTCTGAATATTGACATTGCCATAGGTTTCATCGTGATTGACGAACACATCGCCATCGAGCGTGATCCAAACGTCAAACTCAGAACCATATACGCCAAGTTCCTGGGCCTTTTTTAATGATGCGATGGAATTCGCAGGGACATCCTTGTGGTAACCACGATGTGCGACACATTTGACATTCATAGGATTGCTGGGGTTCTCTGTAATGGTAATTTTGCCGGAAGTAACGGGAAACACATCATCCCCGCGAACGATCACGGAACGGTAGTCACCGCTCTCAAATCCATCCGGAATAATTGCAACAACGCGGCCATCCTCGATGGTCGTTGCAGCAGTCCAGACCTCGCCCGTCGTCATTGATTCAAATCTGACGACATCACCTGCCTGAAAACCGCTGCCGTAAATATAATATTTGTAGCCCGGACTCGCTTCGAAGGTACCGAGCGCATCAATATTATCGAGCACAAAATGATTGGGATCTGAGAGTTTTACTTTTTGATACAAAGCACTGACCTGATCCGACGTCAGCGGTTTGTCATAGACTCTGGCAATTGCAACATCGCCATTCCACGCAATATTACCGGAAGAATCGGCGTCACAACCCACGCCAAACCAAGTCTCGGAACCAAATTTAAATTCTCCGGATGCCGCAACCGTTTTCTTCAGCTCTCCATCCACATAAATACGGGCCTGGCCCTCCGATTTGTCCCAGACGCCGACGACATGATAATACCGACCGACCTGAGGCTGAATCCCGCTGCCGCACCAGACATAATCACCTCCCACATGCGGAAGGAATGTAATATCGCGGCCTTTTTCCGTTTTGGAAATCAAAAATCCGGTGCCTCCGCCTTGATGTGCCGCAAAGAACTTGGCTTCCGAAGAACCTGAGTGCTGAGTATCCAGGCGAAATACCGCTTCCATCGAATGACCGTCACTCAGGGCACTCTTAACCGCCTGATCCGCACCATAATCGACGCGATAATACCCGGAGGCCGTTCCGCCGAGTGGATTGCTGAAATGAGCCGAAAAACGTTCGTATCTCGGGCTGTAGTACGTCGTCAGCGCGGAGCTGCGGTTCGTCTTGACCGTCAGGGCAGACCCGGAAATATTGGAAGCCGTGCCGTCATTGGCAAAGACGACATCGAGCAAATCCGCCTCGGGCACAACCTTGGGCGTCGGCAGATACACATGGCCATCATTCGGATCCTGCTGATTCGGATCCTGTTGGTTCGGATCTTGTTGGTTCGGATCTTGTTGATTCGGATCTTGTTGATTTGGATCCTGCTGGTTTGGATCCTGCTGGTTTGGATCCTGCTGGTTTGGATCCTGCTGGTTCGGATCTTGTTGATTCGGATCTTGTTGATTTGGATCCTGTTGGTTCGGATCCTGTTGATTCGGATCTTGTTGATTCGGATCCTGTTGATTTGGATCCTGTTGATTTGGATCCTGCTGCTCCGGATCCTGTTTATCTTTATCTTTATCTTTGTCCTTATCTTTATCTTCGTCGTCCAGATCCTGTTTATCATCATCATCTTTGGGCTGCGTTTTGTCTTTATTCTTATCCGACTGGCCCGACTGTTCCTGATTTTTGGAATCATTGATTGTTTCCGTATCATCCGTACAAGAAATCAAAAGAAACGCCATCATGGATATGACTGTGAGAAATCTGGTGGTTTTCATCGCTTTATTCCTTCTCAGGCATCATTGAACAAAATTCAGAACACGCTATATGAGTATATCACTAATGATCCGGCATTGCCACTCTCATCACCCCCTGTTGACATAAATGATTTTCTTTTTGACGGTTGCCGGCCTGTCGCCCTGCGGGCAATACGGCCGGCTTTCGTGCCTATGCGCATTGCGCATACGGCACTCTGCGACCGGCTATTTGCCTTCGGCGGCAAATACGCCGGTCGATGAGGCATCGCAAATACCAATAAACCCACATCCACCGTTTGCGTTATACCCTCTTGATTTGTATCAAAAAAATTGCATAAATATCCTTATATTGCGAACATAAAGTGCGTTCGCAGCTGATTTGTATTCATAAATGCAAACAGAAAATCAGGAGAAGTATATGCCGAAATTCAAATCAAATCCGGGGCTGCATCATATTGGCAGATTATTCGGTAATACACAGACCGAACGATCCGTCATTCCTTCATCTCAGAGCTCACACAGTTTACATTTCGGTCATAAATCGCATCGTATTGCAAACCCTCTCGGATGGTTTGCCTTATTCGCGCTGTTAATGTCTGCATGTTCCGGAGACGATTCTTCGGCAAATTCTGATCTTTGCGGCAATGGCCTGCTGGATGATGGCGAGATTTGCGATGCTGAAATATTGAACAATAAAGCATCCTGTCCCAAGGGAACATACCTGCCGTCGCAGGCCAGCCTGAGCTGCAATGCGGATTGCTCGCTGAATACCGATGTCTGTCTTCCGATTGAATCCCCAAACTGCGGCAATGGGGCGCTGGACAAAGGCGAGGTTTGCGATGCAGATATTTTGAGCAAAGATGCTGTTTGTCCGAAAGGAACACACCTGCCGCTGAATGCAGCTCTGAGCTGCAATGCAGATTGTACCTTAAATACGGATGCATGCGTCCCCAATGAATCGGAGAAATTGTGCGGTAATGGCAGCCTGGACGAGGGAGAAATCTGCGACGGTAAATTCATAAGCGATGATGCGGCTTGTCCTGAAGGCATGCAATTGCCGCCGGATGCCGCATTGAGCTGCAATGCGGATTGTACCGTAAATTCCAGCGCATGCGTCCCCAATGGATCGGAGAATTTATGCGGCAATGGCAGTCTGGACGAGGGAGAAATCTGCGACGGAACTCTCATCCATGAAACCGCATCATGCCCGAAAACCATGTATCTCCCGAAAGATAAGTCACTGGTATGTCGTGCGGATTGCACACTGGATACAAGTGTCTGCCTGCCTGATGATGTACCCGATCCAGGCCTTCCCATTGGGAGCATTGTTCACGAAACGCTCACATCTATTCCCATTCACAGAACACCTCAGTACCATTATCCGGATGATAAACTGAAAAAAGATCATGAAGGAGAACCTGCGCAGATTGTCGGCTATCTTGAGACAGGCAAAACAATTAATCTTCTGGGAATAGTAGGAGAGCATTCATACCTTGGCGGATCCTATCGAATCAAGTTTGAGGGCGGTGAACATTATATTCATAGCGATAACATCAAACTCGAGAATAATATCCCGGTTCCCGTCATCGAATATTCATCTGCATCCACACCCAATTACTATCAGAATGATACCAAATGGAGTGATACCAAATACAGAACATCGACCATTGGTGAATATGGCGGTGGTCCGACATCATTGGCAAATGCACTCTCTATTCTGAAAGATGATAATACCATTACTCCGCCGGTAGTTGCCCAAAAGCTCGATCTCTATCAGAACACGAGTACAGGTAAAGGAACGGACAGAAACGCTGTTTGCCCCATGATCATGGCTGAATATGAGCTGAAATGCGCGATGAAAGATACTTCCGGCGGGATGAATGCAGACACAGCAAATATAACGCGCACAGAAACAAAGCAGGCGATGGAAGACGCTTTTAAAAAGGGATGGTATGTCATCGCCCTCGAGAGCGGAGATTACTGGAGCACGGGGGATCAACAGCATTTCCTCACTGTTTATGGATATGATAAAGAGAATGACATGCTGTATGTCGATGATCCTGTCAATATACATTATATGCAGGAAGGAATGGAAGAATTCCTCAACCATACGCATATGATTTATATTATAGAAAATACAAAAGTGGATGCGCCAAAAGGTACTGTTACGAAGGATACCCAATATCGGCGTTCCCCTCAGAACAAGTTTACATTGAGCTGTGGATATGCCAACGATTTACTTCATAAAGAACACAATTCCGGATTGACTCATTCCACATCAGAACCCGCCCAAATCGCCGGAACTATTCCCAAAGGGAAAGAGGTGAAAATACTTGGTAAAGTAAGAAAGACTTCGATGACCCCGGAGTGGTATCAGATTTCTTACGATAATGACAAATATTTTATTCTGGCAGGCGATGTTGAAACAAATGGTGCCGAAATAAAGGTATTGCCCTATTTTTCCGGCGCAACAATCAATTATTGTCAAGGTGATCCCCAATGGGCCAGTCAGAAATACGGCAAAGGCAATATGGCTTCAGACGGCTGCGGTCCATCATCTGTGGCAGATGCTCTCGCGACATTAAAGAATGATAAAGATATTACACCATTAACGATAGCAAAGAAGTTCAAGTCGTCTGGTGCAGAAAATACCAATGGCGGCGGAACAAACGGCAATCTCATGTGTAATATATTCCCATACAAAGAAATCTTATGTAATTTTAAAGGTATTAATTCCAAACTCAGGCCTCTTACAGAAACCAGAATTGCCTATAAGAAAGAATTTTCAGATATTCTGGCCAAAGGCGGCTATATTGTTGCATATCAAACCACTGGATACTGGACAAATGCAGGTCACTATATCCTGGTTTACGGATTCGATGGTGAATATATTTATGCAGACGATCCCATGCATCGAAAATACAGACAGAAATTCAATGATACAGACAGCGATGACTTCTTCAAAAAATGTGGGGCTGTAATATATTTGACACCTTAAAAAGGAAGCATTCTCCGTATTATCAGGTGAGTGCCTTTGTGCACTCGCCTGATTTATGGATTCATTGGGCGCGGGATGGTGAGGGCAATTATTCAGGGAATACATAAATTATTCAGGGAATACATATTTTAATGCAGGCAGAAATTGCGATCCTCCCGGTTCTGCATTTTATACGGATATACTGAGTGCGGATAGAAGAGCAAGAGAAGTTAAATATTAATTATCCGATAGCTTTAAACCGTCGCCCTCGCGTATTAGCGCAGCAATAGCGAGGGTGCGGCGGCGTATCGCATCGCGATAGCCGCCGCACGCAGGCCGTATGCGCCAACGGCGCATAGGCCGCGCCAAATCCCCCTACTCTTTCGTCGCGATCTCCACCCATCTTCTACAGAACGCAATCCCATAGCAGCGCACAGTCTTCACATCGGGATGGCGTCGTATAAAGCCATCGACATACTGTTTTTCATCGATCTGTTTCAATGCCAAGTCCTTGAGTACAAACAACTGTGCGCCAATCCGCGATTTTTCTTCATCCGTAGCCGAATCGAGCTCTTTATATTCCCGCTTGATGCCGAGTTTTTTGAGTTCGGATGATGATATACTTTTAATTTCCAAAATATAAGCGCGGTCTTTTCGCCATACAGCCAAATCCAGACGACCGGAACCATATTCGATATTAGATTCGATATTGGGATTGCCGGCACATAATAGTCCAAGCATCATCCCGTGATAAAAAGCCTCCTCACTATCAAAGCAACTCATGGTTTGGAGCGCCAGCGAGAGCTGTTCGTGTATCGCTGCAATATCGCCATCCCAAAATGAGAGAGCCAGATTTCGCGCATTGAGCGATGGGGCTTCGTCCATAAACCAACGCCCGACTTCGCTCGCAAAAATCTGCATGACTTCGCGGTTGGGAATAGCCAGTTCGCAATCCCAGGCATCATAAAGCATCGGTTCGGGGTCGATTGCATTGAGATATCCGCTAAATGTAAGAAGACTCCAGACATGGCGTGGCTCAACCAAATCTTTCCACGTCAGATATTCGCTCACGGTTTCATGAAGAGTTTCTCCCGCGATGAGCCGCATACATATTTCACGGAATTCCGGTTTCTGGTGGAACATATCGGTGACGACGGCATTGCCGCTCGTATTCGCCCAATAACACAGATACGGAAAACGATTCCCTTCGAGCAATGCCTTGGTACACATGATCACGCTCCAAGGATTGTGCGCACGGCGACCGCAAAAATTATATCCGTCATAATTATATTCAACCTGGGGATAGGCATCGTCCAGATCGAAATAATGGAGCATTTCCTGCACTTCCGCCGGCTCGAATCCAAAGAACTCACGCTTGCCTTCGCTCATAATCGTATGGCTCTCGACGTTGTTAAGTCCCGACAAGCTGGATTCTTTCGACACGCGCAAGCACCCCGTAATCACACCGCGTTCGAGATACGGGTTCGTTTTGAGCGCACTCGACATCATCGTCCGCAAAAAAGTCAGCATCTCGTCGTAATAACCGTGCAGATATGCTGACTGCAGCGGCACGTCGTATTCGTCGATGAGAATAATCACGTTGCGATCTGTGGCATCGTGAAGAATGCCCGACAAAAACGCGATAGCATCCGCGAGCTCCGCATCCGTGGCATCACGTCCAACGATATTGTCAAGTAGTGATTTTCGCTTCTCCTCAAGTACATACCTGGAATTTTTCCATGCCCAATCGCACTGTTCGACCATCACACGGATTTTGCTGGCCAAAGTCGCAAGAGCTTCTTTATAGTTAGACTGAATCACATCCTTGAGCGTAATCGAGATGACGGGATAAGCACCGAGCAACGCCATGGCATCATCATACTGCGACACGAGAAGCCCCTCGAAATAATGGCGATTATCGACGGGCTTTCCATCGCGGTCGAGCCGATACTCAAAAAACGCCTTGAGCATCGACATCATCGTCGATTTGCCAAAACGACGCGGACGCGTGAAGAGCATTACCTGCTTCTTTCGACGCAGAATCCACGGAATCACGTCGGTCTTGTCAACGTAATAGCCGTTTTCATCCATGATCTGCGTAAAAAAGTCGGTTCCCGCGATGGGGTATTTGCGTTTTTCCGTCATAGCCGTCACTCCTGCATCAAGGGCGCCTCTCCCCATTTGCTCTTTTCACAATAGCTCGCCTTTGCACGAATAGCGAGGATATTTTAATGTTGCGCAAGCTATCGGCGATGCCGATACGCCCCGCGCATCGGCCTATCGCTGCGCGATATGGCCTCTTTCCGCCCGCTATCGCGATGCGATACGCGGGCGGCTTCGGATGCCGGATGACATCACCAACTCCGACAACACACTTATCATTATTTATCTCATTCGTTCCCGCATACGGAACTGCATCAAAAATTCACTGACATCCCCCCTTCTACAGTTATCCCCCCCAGGTCATAATCGTCGCTCATGCGCATAAACACTTGATTTTGTGCTGCATTTTTTTTGATTTTTTTTGGTCAAAAAGGGTTGCTTTTTTTTTTTTTTTATGATGCGGTAGGTTTATGGCATCCAAACTGTTGTAAATCCACCAAATGAGCACATATCATAGGAGTTTTCATGCCAAGATTTGAATTAAAACCCGAGCAACATCAAATTAGCAGATTATTCGATTATTCGCAGATTGAACAATTCATCGTCCCTGTTTTTCAAAGACCATATAGTTGGAAATTACCGCAATGTGAACAACTCTGGGAAGATATCAAGGTCGCATACACACAAATGCACAGCACACAGAGCAACACCAATTCTCGGCCAAATACAGGCGAAACTGATACTGCATACTTTTTGGGCTCAATAATTGTATATCCCAATTCTGACAACAAAAAAGCGCTCAACATAATCGACGGTCAACAGAGAATCACAACGATTATGCTGCTTCTTCGGGCGATATATACAACTATCGAGAACAAGAGCAAATTATGTGAGTTTAGCGGAGAAGAAGAGCAGAGCCAATATAAGGGATTATTGAACCGACTTGGTCTGATGCTTTGGAAACCAAAAGACCTGCTAAGTCTGGAATCTGCGGTAGATAAAGATACGCCAAGGCTAAAAAGAGATAATACCGACAACAATGATATCAACTTCGCAAACATAATGAAATATGGGAAACTGGATGACAGCGAAGATATTATTACTTCAAGCAAAATGATTCTTGAAGAATATGACAAACTATCCCGCAATGGAAACAGAGGGCATTCGTTTAACAATTTATTAGCATCAAATGAATGTGTCAATTACGCTTTTTTCATTCAAAAGTGCAACACTGATCTTACAGAGTTAAAGGGGCTGTTTGCATTTCTGTATGCATATTGTTACATCCTACTCATAAATACCGACTCTTCCGAATCAGCCTTAGATACATTTGACATTTTAAACAATCGCGGAATACAACTTGCCGACGCAGATATCTTTAAAAACAAAATATCACAGACTTATACAGAAAATCATATCAATTCATTCAAGGAAGACTGGCTTCTGCTTACCAACGCGCTAAAGTATAACGATGAAGGTGCACCAATCGCCAATCAAACAATCACACTAGATGGCATTTTCAGACATTATATGTATGCTGTACGAATGAGCAGCAAGTCAGAAGAACTCATAATTTCAAAATCAAAAGAGCCAAGATTAAGGGACTTTTACACACGCAATCCACTTGGCAAGAAACAACTTAAAGATCCGGCGTTTCTTGGTTCAATTAGACAAATGACAAAGTTCTTACTCCTCACGCTTGATTTCGACCTCTCAGATAGTGATCATTCATTGTTTGATAATATATGCATCGAAGACCTAGTCGATACACAGGTCAGGTATGATATCAATTTACTGAACAAATATCAAAAGCTTGGCAAATGGCAATACCTAATTAGCACGTTCTGGTATTGTTACAAAAGTATTGCCCATAAGCAACCAAAGGCATTTCGTAGCAAATTCAAGCGATTCATAAGATATTCAACATCTGTTCTGTTTTTGAAATCCATACTTACAGGCTCATCCGGTGATGCAGATATTCCATTCCTGTGTGAAAAAATCGCGCTGCATGCAGCAGCAGAAGGATTAATCCCTCCACTGGAATCATCTTTTGGAATATCTCCACAGCTAGATTCCAAAATTATTGAAAATCGGCAGATCCTATCTGGTGAAATTATTCGCCATCGCGATGAAAAAACAGATGTATCTCGACTCGACGAAGCAAGAGAGATTCTGTCGGGTGATACATCAAAGCTGAATTATCTTGTCTTGCTTTATACATACTCATTTGATGAAACAGCTGCACTTCAGGATAACCATCAAGCCCTGCTTATTGGGAATCCAGAAAAACAGCCCATACTGCTCAACTCAACGATTGAACATATATTACCACAAAAATGGCAAACCTACTATGGTCCGTACTGGCTGCACGATTGCAGTGACGATGAAGCACTGGTTAATGAATACGTCGAACATCTTGGTAATAAAATAATTCTGCCCAGAGACCGCAACATCAGAGCGTCAGATCGGCCTTTTGCCTCCAAACTGCACCTATATGGCGAAACAAACAGAGCTACTTCGTCAATCACATTTGAACTGATGCAGTTTATTGCAGAACACCAAAACACAGCAGAATGGACACGATGTGACGTCGACAAACGCACTCATAAAATGATCGACGCCATTATTAACTATATTCAATCAGGAATCGAAGGAGGTATCGCATGATGAATTTCCATAACACTCTAATTCTCATTATTTGTACATTATTTAGCATCTGTATATCAGGATGCGACACGAACGCTGCTCGAAAGAGTGAGGGAGCACCAGGTCAAAACCAAGTTCAGCAAACACCAGACACTCAAAGCCTTGAACTTCTCAGTAATACAGATGCAGGTGCTGACACTCAGGCATTTGAGCATTTTCTCAAAGATTCAGACAATAGATTTCCTGTTCTCGACGAAGCAGGATTTGTTAAAGACGAAGCAGGGCTTAACGATTCACGCCTCGAAAAGCTCCTCCCCATCCCCAGTGATTTGGAAGATTTCTGTAGCAAAGCACATAACATTTGCAAAGTAGATAACAATAAGTGTCAAGACCTATATCTTTCAATCGCCAAGAAAATAATCCGTACAAACATCATCAATTATCGAGTTAATGCCACCTTCTTATTTTCCGATATAAACATCTATGAGAAAGCATTATTTATGCTAACAGCATCGGTCTCAGACACAAAAAACATCTATGTCCAAACCTCTGCGCGTTCTCGATATTTAGAATATCTTCCGTATATGCTGCATTTTCCAAATGAAATTATCGACATCTATTCCGACGCACTAACCAACGCCATTAAAGCAAAATCAGAAGCCATATTAGACGAGGAAATAAGTTCTAAATCCCAACAACTTTTCAGTAAACTGGTCAAAGAACCTGACATTACGCCCCCCGTCTTGAAAGATTTAATTAGGCACGGTGTTCCTCTTGATGCTGAATTTTTAGTATACTACTACACATACATAAATGCAGTTATAAACCTATACGGCGACAAAGTATTTTCCAACAAAGAACTAATCATTGATTGGCCTAAAGGTATCTCACCGAATCCGCCCCCCACCAAATTAACAATGAAGCAGTTTGAAGAACAGTCAGCCAAAATTAAACGCATAATTAAAATGTTTTCAGCAATCACATTAGACTGTTACGATGAAAGCATATTTAATAATTAATTCAATCAAGTAAGCATGGAACGAAGAATGAAGCTCATTAAAAATCGAACAAAGATAAATAATTGACGTCATTATTAACTAAATACAACCCACTCCAGCTCCGGTATTAAAGGAGATTCTCTAATGAAGGCAATCAAAGTAATTACTCACATCACGTTACTTGCGTTATATATACTCCCAATATTTTTACTTCAGGCATGTAGTCCCAAATGCGTGACATTTGATGATAAGGAATTGGAAAGATATGCACTACATGAATGGGATGAGAATCACGATGGCTGTCTCAACCAAAAGGAAGTAGGTGCTGTCGAAGTTTTTACAGGCACATATATATCCGACAACAAGCATATAAGTGCATGCGATAAATTCGACATTGAATCGCTAAATGACCTTGAGCAGTTTCCTAAACTATATGAAATTATGGGGCTTGCTGGATGCAAATCACTCAAGGAGATTAACCTATCCAACATTAGACATGTTCATGCTAAAGCCTTTATGGACTGCACAAATCTCCATAAACTGCATCTACCGAATGTCCAAAGCGTGGGAGACCTTGCATTTTATAACTGTAAAGCCCTAACGAGAGTTAATCTTCCCAAGGCAGAACGAATTGGTGCAGCAGCCTTTTCTGGTTGCTACTTCCTTGAGGAACTCATCCTGCCCAGTGCATGGAATCTTCCAAATAATATGAATGATCATAAGCGACGCGCATCTTATGCACAGTATGCTCTCAACTGTCATGGTATGCCACGCAATGAATCATGCTTGAAAGAAATTAAGGAAACTGAATATCTATATGGTCATTATTATATTACGGATTCAACTCGATTAAGAAAATTGGTGCTTACCAGTCCTCATAAAATGGGGTGCAGCTCTATTAATGAACCCAATGCCCCACCAGAATGCGGCAGATTAATATTTGCACTGGAAAACAAATTATCTGAAAAAGTTGATCTTGTTATCAATGAAACTCAACGCCCAAATGTTACGATATGGCGACGCAATGAGGGTGACATCCCTGTGGGGTGGGCTGGCGGAAACTATAAATCTATTCAATTTACTAATGGAATTGACAATCAATTATAATATTAATAATCCATTACTACAAAGAACTCGACACACACACAAAAAAATACTCAATAGCACCTTTTCTCTTTCTCTCATTATTATTATCAATTTATGCTTTTACACCAGCAGCTTAAGAGCTCCATTAGATCAATGACTTGAAAACGTACGTTCAGGGAAGCAACGTATCGTCCTCTCCTGCCCAATTCGTCCGCGCGCAGCCCACACGCATAGCATGGGCTGTAAAGATGCCTCCAATCTTTTTCATGCTGCGATGTAGTCTATGGAATAAGCTCACAATTGTATGCGTCGCTAATCAGCTTCACAGTGAATCCGTTTACAATGGCGATTCCCCAATATTCAATATTTTAAAATTTGGGGAATAGGAATGCAGCGTTTGCCCGCATATCGCACTGCGATAGCGGGCGTCAGCGAGCTGTAGGGGCGGCCCTGTGTGGCCGTCCCCAAAGCGAGCACGCAAGCCGTATGCATCAACTGCGCATAAGCCACATCCATAATCCCCGCAAACGCCGCACGTTTTTCATCGATCGAGTTCCCGGAAAGCCGCCTCTACTCATTCACACACATTGCTTATCGGGATCTGCGATTTGTATGAGCATCCGATATTGGCTCCAGTTCAATTGCGACCGCACTGCGGACGCAATTGGGTAAACAATGATGCTTCTGGCATCACGAAGCAGTTGGCTATCCAATACCGCGATTTCATTATTCTTCATACGTCACTCCCCATGTCAGTGGCAGACCATCCATGTCAGCCTGCGTTATGGCGAGTGTCTTTATTCACTCGCCATGGGCGAGCGAGTCAAGGAAAAGATTACCCCTCACAAATTCACTGTAATTGCACATATTGCTCTCCTTCTCAAGGAGACGTGCGGGTATCTCTGCATCGAAAATGTCTTTGAGTGCCGCACGTTTTTCATCGATCGAGTTCCCGGAAAGCCGCTCATTTGGCCGGATGTGCTTCGAGCTCCGCAACGAGTCTACGATAATCGTCCCATTCTGATTCCGGGATGCTCAAACCTTTTAGTGCTTCTTCTACACTCAGCTTAAAATTTTTCATCAAATTCACGAGAGCCTCGGCTTTGCCTTCCTTGCGCCCTTCCTTGCGCCCTTCCTTGCGCCCGCGATTCTCCACAAATTCACTGTAATTGCACATATTGCTCTCCTTCTCAAGGAGACGTGCGGGTATCTCTGCATCGAAAATATCTTTGAGTGCCGCACGTTTTTCATCGATCGAGTTCCCGGAAAGCCATATATCCAGGAGTTTCAGTAAACCAGTATAGCGTTCATCTCCTTTCGTTCCAAGGCAAATCATGACGGTGCTCAGCAGATCGTAGTTGGCCACGGTCTCGTAAACCTCGCCTACAAGCTGTTTTTCGGTGATTTCGTATGCGTTAATCGTATTGTGCCGATACAACGGCGGATCAAAGCAAACCCAGATTGAATAGACCTTTTTGATGTTTTCGTAATGCGCATGCTCAAATTCAGTGCCATACTGCGCCGATATTTGCCGACAAGCATAGAAAATCGCACGTTTAATCAGCGGATAGCCTGGGTAAAATTCGTTCTGTGATTCAACATTGATAATCAGTTTGATGCGTTCTTTAGTGGGGGTGAGTGCATAAAACCGAATGTCGAACGTGACTTTTCCCTCAGTATCCGTCGCATCTTCACCGTGCATGCCGTGAACTCTTCCAGCCATGCTCTCCTTTAGCGGATTGGTCGTTTCCGGATATACGCCAACCGTCCCGATTTCCGGCTCACCCTCGATATATTTGGTTTCAATATCGTTGACGTGGCAATTCATAAACTCCGGTACGCATCCTTTTAGTATACAGGCGAGTATGAGTTTGTCACCGAGAAGCTGCTTGCAGGCTGCATCAGTGAGATGGCGGTAGTCGGCATTATTGTGCGATCTGTTCTTATTGGATTCGATCATAACCCCTCCTCGTTATACTGAACATGATTGTTCAATGAACAAATCTATCGCTCGCCTGCAATAGCGAGTCAAGGGATTAATGGCGAACTAACAGCAATAAAAATCGCCCGCGTATCGCAGATAGCGGGCGCACGGCGGCGTATTTCGCGTATGCGAAATAGCCAGCCGCCAGCGAGATGTAGGGGCGGCCATGTAGATACGCACGGTCCGCGCGTCTCTGCGTGGCCGCCCCTAGGCGAGTGTAGGCACGTGTCGTGACACGTGCCTAGCGGGCCGTATGCCGCAGGCATAGGCCGCCCCCCAAAACCAAACATCCGTTTTACCGTGCAATAACCCCCGTTTGCGTCAGAATATCCATGATGGAAGACACCGGGATGACCTCGAGTTTATCTTTGACCTCCTG
>JAFRYG010000070.1 GCA_017441205.1 Pseudomonadota bacterium | reverse complement strand
GTGAGTATCGATTTATTCTTCATGTAATTATAAACGTAATAATCGGTTACATATCGTTATGGACACTTCAAAGAGAGTATAAAATGATTTTTCTTCAGCTATCTGAATCGCCTAGAAAACGTCAGCTGAGGAGGGTTTTATATTAACGCTTATGACCTGGGGTTACGCCCCTTGTTTGGTAAGGTAGGGGACGGGTCTGTGGCCCTATGCTGCACGCTTATCGAACCATTCGACCGATAGCCGCCGCAGGCCCGTATGCGCAACATAGGCCACTTCCATATTTTACATCGCCCCGCAAACGCCCCACATTTTTCATCGTGCGAGTTCCCGGAAAGCCATAGTTCAACCGGCGGGATGAGCTTCAAGTTCGGCAACCAGTTTGCGGTACTCCTCCCATTCTGATTCGGGAATTTTTAGACTGTTCATTGCCTGTTCTATTGAAAGTTTCAGACTATCCATCAAATTGACGAGATCCTCGGCCTTGCCTTTCTTTACGCCTGCTCTCTTCCCCTTATTCCAAACAAAATCACTGTAATTGCACATATTGCTCTCCTTTTCGAGGAGACGGGCGGGCATTTCAGCATCGAAAATGTCTTTGAGTGCCGCATGTTTTTCATCGATAGAGTTCCCGGAAAGCCAGATATCCAGGAGCTTCAGTAAACCAGTATAGCGTTCATCCTCTGTAGACGCGTTATGACACGGTCCTTCTGTGGGTATTATGAATTATATTTATTGCCTAAAACTCATAAAGGCTCTCCCACAAAAGCCGATTGGCTTCCCAGGAATTGCGCTCCATCCATTCAAATGCATAACGGGATTTTTGCTCAATCACCTCAGGAGTTTCAACATCCTTTATAAATTGTTTCAACTGATCGCACAAAACGGTCCGATGTTCATCTTCATTCGCATAATGATAGAACCATCCGGCTTTGTCATATTCGGGATTGTCCTGAAGGCAACCGATGACGGGCATGATCATGGGTTTTGCATACGAGCATGCCATCCAGAAAGTACCGGAATTCAAAGAGCTGCGCTGATCATAAGGCGCGACGAGGGCTGTTGCCTGCTCCAGATAACCACCGAGCACTTCGTTGCTCACGTATCCGAATTCAAAATGAATATGTTCTGAAACCTCAGCATTCAGCAATTCTTCGAGAGAACGAATATATTCGGCTGACGAACATTTTCCCATAATCAGCAGAGAAACATTGCGCTGCTCAGATGTCTGAATCGCTTCCTTAAAGGCATCGATCAAAATTTCTATATTTTTATAGGGCGCAACGCTTCCGACGAACAACAGAATTTTATGATCTGCCGGAATATTGTATTTTTTGTGAAGATCAGTACCGTCGCTGCCGTAGTTTTTAAAATAATCCCCGTGGGGAATGACGACGCACTTATCCTTATAGGGAGCGACTTCCGGCAATTCTTCCGAAATGCGGCACAGGCAATGAATACGGTTACACAGACGCGCCGTATGTTCCATCAGCTTCCGCGACAACACTTCCGTATTCTTGTCATGCGAAATGCGATTATGAACCGTCCAGACGATGGGTTTTCGGCACAGGACGAGGAATCTGAGAAAACTCAGGCGAGCGAGGTATGACAGATATCGTTCAAAATCGGACTTGCCTTTGACGCGTTCTATCCAGTTCAAATGGACGACATCCGATAAAAATAAATCGAGTCCGAGTGTTTTCAGGAGTTCATCAGCTCCGACGACGTCATATTTTTCCGACAAAAGGCCGACCAGATTGGGAATATATAAATTTGCAGCCTTTCGTGCGACCGGATACATCAATATTTTTTTTCGTTTGCAATTGCCCATGCCGATTCCTTCAATTACAGCTCTGCCCTTTTGCAGCCCCCATTTCTTGTCACTCGCCGCAGGCATCATGTCAAGTAATTTTTGGGAAATGCACCGCCTGCTGCATATACAGGAGTCTGCATCCATCCCCAAAATGTGCGTGTTCCGTATGTGCGCAGCACAAAGGAACACGGCCCCGGCGTATTGCAGATAGCCGGGGCATCACCAAAGCATCAGGAATCTTTCTTCTTTTTAACAAGATCCTTCAGTGACACTTTCAATATATATTTAGAATACAGAAGCAGGCTAATCACAATGACAAGCAGCTCTGCAATCAGATGCGTCCAGTTGGTCCACGGCAGAGAATCCCTGAACAGATAGAGCGGAATGGATAATACCGAAGCAAACAGAATATATCCAAGTCCCGGAAACATATTCAGAACGATCTTTTTCAGACTGTTGTCGATGAAGTTTTGACTGATTCTGCAGTGGATAATAAAATATACAAGATGCAGCGCAACCCAGGAACTAATCATGGTTTCAATGGCATACGCACTGTTCCAGTATGTATTGCAGAGATACAGACTGCCGGCGCAAACCAGAACGAAGAGCACTGCTTCGAGAACTTCTGTATATATTGGATAATCCGGGCGTCCACTCGCTCGATACAAATCAGGATATGCCAAAAGTATTGACCGGAAGAATGAAAGCACGAGCAAAAATGGAATCACCGGCGTAGCTGCCAGCCATTCTTCCCTGGGCATCAAACCAAATATATCTATCGCTATAAATAGTATCGCTGCCGCAGGAATCGCCGCAAGAATGGCTATATTCTTCTGGTTCCACAAAAATAGTTTGGACAGCTCATCGCGCTTATCCTGCAGGCGGGAAAATACAGGAAACGAACTTCTCGTGACGACGACAAACAAAGATAATGCCGGTGTCATCGCCAGTTCATACGCTATTTTATATATACCGAGCACACCCTCGCCAAGCAGTTTGCCAACGACAAGAAAATGCAGATTCTTATTGAACTGATTGACACATGTACTCAGACACATCTTGATGCCGAATTTGACAAACCGCACGCACTCTGACCATTTAAAATGCATCTTCGGGCGGTATTTCGAACACACAAATGCTCCAATCAGCGTACCGACACCATAGGATGTGTCGCTGATCACAAAAGCCCATGCGCCGAATCCCAATATTGCCAGCAAAATCTTAAGAATGCTGCATGTGAGTATCGTCAGCGTGTTGACGGCACTGATTTTCTGATACTCAAACCGCCTGTTGATCATCTGAAACGGCACCGCCGCAATGCAAACGATCGGCATTTTAATCATCGATGTAATGAACAGCGGCACCAGAGCGTCATTGTTGTAAATCCAGGCAACCAGCCAGGCAAACGGAATCGTCAGAACGAGTATGATCAGACCGAAAAACGAGGCAAACCAAAAGGTACTGTGCGTTTCATCAGGCGTCAGCGTCTTGGCCTGCAAAATACCCTGATGCGTGCCAAGAGCATTGAACGACTCGACAATGGCGATGAACGAAAGCGCCAGCGTCGCAACGCCAATCTCTTCCTTCGTCATGAAAATCATGGCGATAATCATCGTTACGGCTGAAAGAATCTGCGAAATCACCGAGGCAATGCCGAGCCACACAAACCCCTTTCGGATGCTCTTTTTGGGATCCACGGAGAGTTCTTTTTCGTAAGCGAGGTCTTTAGCCATGAAGAATAACTGGGAAAATCGGAAATATTGTGTGCAGACGCCCAAAGCCGGTTGCAGTCCTGCCATCAGCTGCGTTGCTATCTATAGATAAAATTTCCAAAAGGCAAATCATTCCATTTTATGCTATGGCTCGCTATTCACGCCCCAGGATGGCGTGAATACGCGCGCCGTTTTGGCCTATCGCTTTGCGATACGGCCAAAAATGCATTTTAAATCTGCAGCATACAGGACAAACGACGATGACCTCATTCAAGCAACTGAAACTCAAAAACTTTCTGCTTCTGACATTCGCCGGACTTATCAATGCATTCGGCATTACGGTATTTCTGTTTCCCGTCAAACTCTATGACTCGGGGATATCGGGCACATCGATGCTGCTGGCTCAGGTCACAGAGCTGCCGCTGTCGCTGTTTCTGCTGCTGCTCAATATACCGCTGTTCATCTTTGGCTATCGGCGGCAGGGACTTCAGTTCACGCTTTACTCCATATTTGCTGTGGCAGTTTATTCGCTGGGCGCATGGCTCATTACCGATATTCTTCCCATCGACGTTTCGATGGCATCGCCGCTGGCCGGAAAAGATCTCCTGCTGTGCGCCATATTCGGAGGATTGATTTCAGGTCTGGGATCCGGCATGACGATTCGCTTTGGCGGCGCCATCGACGGCATCGAAGTGCTTGCAGTCGTATTTGCCAAAAAACTCGGTCTGACCGTCGGTACCTTCGTCATGATATACAATGTCATTCTGTACATTATATGCGGCATATCGCTCCAGAGCTGGATACTGCCGCTCTACTCCATCGTCACTTATGCAGCTGCACTCAAAACCATCGATTTCATCGTCGAAGGCATCGATCGGGCAAAATCCGCAACGATTATTACGACAAACCCCGACGAAATCTGCAAAGTGCTTTCCGAAAACTTCAAAACCGGCATGACGAGGATTATGGCCAAAGGCGGTTATTCGGGGCAGGATAAAACCATGATATATTTCGTACTCAACCGGTTCCAGATCACCCGCATGAAAACACTCGTTCACGAAGTCGATCCCAGGGCATATATTACCATCAGTGAAGTTGCCGATATATTCAGGGCAAATATGGAAATCGAGAGCCAGGAAAATACATCGACGTGAACAAATTTGTTAACATGTCTGCAGCGTTGACACCGAATACCCTCTGTTCTAGACTTGCTCCACTTTGTTCATGCGCTGCAGATCATGCATCCGCACACATAATGGTTTCCGGATAAATTTGAGTGCATTGTTTTATCTTTGCAGTCCTTTTCTGTTCATCCACCAATTGAGGAGTCAGTTTATGAAAACCAAGCTAATCATGACATTGTCGGTTCTGTCCATTCTTGGATGCTACGCATGCAGCGAAGATGATTCAGGGACATCTTCTCCACAAAATCAATGCAGTTCTGAATCCCCCTTCTGCGAGGGCAATATTCTGCACACATGCGTCAATGGTACAGAACAGACTGAGACCTGCAGCAATCAATGCAGTGCCGAAGAAGGCAAGTGCATCGACAGCAGTACCCCCGGACAGAATTGTGACGCCGGAAAACACTACGATGAAGCTAAAAAAGGCTGTGTGGATGACGAAATACACACCTGTGACACCGGAAAACATTACGATGATACCATCGCAGATTGCGTCGATGACACGCCCCAATGTGACACCGGAAAACACTTCGACAGCGAAAAAGGCGAATGTGTAGAAGATGAAAAATGTGACGAAGGCAAGCATTTCGATGCCGATAAAGGCGAGTGCGTTGACGATAATGAATGCGGCGAAGGCAAGCATTTCGATGCCGATAAAGGTGAATGCGTTGACGATAATGAATGCGGCGATGGTAAGCATTTCGATGCCGATAAAGGTGAGTGCGTCGACGATAATGAATGCGGAGAAGGTAAGCATTTCGACGCTGAAAAAGGTGAATGCGTTGACGATGGATGCGACGAAGGTAAGCATTTCGATGCCGATAAAGGTGAGTGCGTAGACGACAATGAATGCGGTGAAGGTAAGCATTTCGATGCCGATAAAGGTGAATGCGTTGACGATGGATGCGATGAAGGTAAGCATTTCGACAAAGAAAAAGGCGAATGCGTCGGGGACGATGAATGCGGAGAAGGTAAACATTTCGACAAAGAAAAAGGCGAATGCGTCGGGGACGATGAATGCGGTGAAGGTAAGCATTTCGACAAAGAAAAAGGCGAATGCGTCGGGGACGATGAATGCGGTGAAGGAAAACACTTCGACAAAGAAAAAGGCGAATGCGTCAGCGATGAAGTGGACAAAAAGTGTTCCCTCGGCAAGCACTACGATGAGACTTCGAAAAAATGTATTGATGTCTGCAATTGCGGATTTATTTACGATACGGCAAAGGGCAAGTGTATTGAAAAAGATCTGTTCCCCGGAAAGTCAGAATATGAAAAGCATCAGCTGGCGCTCCAGGAAACCGCAATGGCCTTCTACCGCAAAGGCGACAACATTCAGTATGAAACGCACCGCCGTTCACAATATGTCACGCCCGAAACTGCATCTTCACAGCACGTGGAATACCTCGTCTGCAGCGGCTTTGTTTATGCAGTGTTTTATCAGGCACTGGGCATGGAACTTCCGCACTGGACAAAATACTTCACGGCATACGGCAAGAGTTTTTCTGGCAAAAATGAAGACGTCGTATTTTTTGCAGATGGCGATGGACTCAAAAACAGAGTGAAAGATGCCGCCGCAAAAACCAAATTTTTGGATGAACTTCTCAATACCGCCAAAGTCCAGCCTGGCGATGCCATCAGCTATTATTTGAGCAAATCCGATGCAGGTCATGTGATCTTTGTCTACGATTTGATCAAGGATGACAAAGGCAAGATCACCGATGCCGTCATTCTGCATTCGACGAGCAATTTTGAAACGAAGAGCGACAAGGACAAAAAAGACAGACGCACCACAAAACTCGACAAAAGCCTGAGCTGGCACGAAGCCCAAAACAAAGATACCGGCGTGCACGAAGGTACAGTCCAGAAAACGTTACTGTCAAAAATTATCAATGGGCGGGGAGCCACAACGACAGAATTTATCGTAATTCGTCCCGCAGCCAAGGATACATCCTACAAGCATATTACATACAGCGGTGCAAAAGCAGCAGACTATCCAAACTGGGAAAAATACACGACCGTCAAAGATACCAATTACACCATCAAGGAAGATACGCTGTGCCGAATGCAGTATCATGATATCGAAATAGAAAAAACGCTCGATATTCATCCGGGAAGTACAGTAGAGCCCGGCGGAGAAATGACCTATACAATTGATATCACAAACCACAGCGACAAAGCATACAGCGATATTTATGTTACAGAAAAGCTTTCAGAACACGTCGATCTCAAGGATGCCGGCAAGGACGGCAATTTGTACAACGGCACCGTTGCCTGGTTTATACCATCCATAGCTGCCGGCAAGACCCATAAAATCTCCTATACCGTTACAGTCAAAAATGATGCGTCTCTGTTGGGCAAAAAAGTCATTTCTACAGGATCCGTTGCCCAGATCAAAACCAAAACCATCGAAAATGCCATTGCATACAATCTTTCTGCAGATCAGATAAAACTCCTCAAAAATATATTTAACCTGATTGCCGAAACCGGCAATTACAAAGGTGTCGATGCCGTTCAAAAAGCATATAAGGATGCCCTGGATTACGATGTGCCGCTCAAAGACATGACACTGGGCTCACTCTATGTAGACGGCACCCCCAGCGGCGTATTTAAAAACTACCCCAAACAAGTTCCATATTATAACGCCGATCAGCCCAATTATGATAAAGCAAAGAACAAAGCGCTTCTCATTTCAATCAATGGCAATTCCTCGCCTGACAATCTGAAATTCAATGACCAGCATGATATGGCCGGAATGGTACTCAATCACTATTATTCCGGTGTTCATTCGACTTATGATGTTAACGCAGACAAAAAGATATACACAAAGGGTGCTACTCCCAAATACTTTGAAAAAGGAGTCAATGCTCCCGATTCACGCACGGATCGCGAAAACATGATCTATCCCGAAACCTTGCGCGACGGCGATATTCTCGTTTATGCCAATGCAGTGGATATCAAAACAGATGAAAAACCCGTCGAAGCCAAAGGTACTCACGCGTTTATCTATTTAGATGGCAAGTTCCAGGGCATCAACGCATCGGGCAAGCTCCTGACACTCAGCGTCAAAGACGGGACAGCCCCCAAATACTATGTCGACAATAATCTTGGTCAGGTCAGTATGTTCAAGCGATTCGGCAATATGCCCCAGATGTTTGGCAAGGATTTCTACGTCATCCTTCGCCCGGCCATGACACTGAAGAAAACCAAATAATCATGACACTGCAGCTGCAGCCAGAAGCTGCAGCTGCAAATATAAATCATCCATTAAAACCAGAGTTCCGTATATTTGTAGGTATTCAAATCTTCTTTGACTACATCGGGACTTTTGGTATGCGAATAATTGTAGACACGATCCATTTTGATCACCCTCGTGTCATGGAAATTATTGCAATTGGTTTTGGTTTCAGGTTCCTGATATTGCCAGGTATTGTCTTTCTTCAGTGCATCGATCGTGTAGGCTGAAAGATGATTTCCGTTGATACCGATTGCTTCTGCCACATAAACCTTATTGATGGTTTTATCCTTGTGACGTGATATCCCCAGTATCATTGCCACATGGCCGCTTCCTTTCGTACAGTGATTACCTCCAAACAGACATTTGCTGCCCTTGACATCACTGCATTTTTTACCCGCCGGTATATCGGCGCTGCACTTACAATGATAATGTCCAACCCAAAGCAGATCCCCGGCCTTGATATCACTTTTCACCGTCAAATCACTGACTTTTACAAAATCTTCTTCCTTGAGCATGTTAACTTTGGCAAATGCATTTTCATGTTTGGAATTCGGGTTGGCGATGCTGGTTTTCTTGCTGGCCTTGTATTCATCGGTATCTTTTTCCTCCTCTCCCCAATATCGTCTGCACCGGATATTCCTGACAAAATTCCCCTTGGTATCCTTACAGTCACCATTCTGCCCAAAGATAGCCGTCCCCCATCTTCCCAGATAAAACCGTCCATTGCGCAGTGCCCAATTCACAAATCCGGAACAACACAGCCCATTGAGCGGATAAGCGACCTCAGCACCGCCCTCAGTCATTGTCACTTTTGAGCCATTTGCCGCAGGTATTGTACATCCCCAGGGAATGACTTTTTTCATGTCTTTTCCCCCAAGAATGACGTGACTATCGGTGAATGTCGTAAAACTATTATACGATTTATTCATCAGATTGAATCCATAAACCCTGACCTTGTTTTTATCTGAGTTGTATTTGTCACTCGTGAAGGTATAATTGGAAATTGTCGAAACAGATACATCACCGACATTACCCTTTAAATTCGTATTATTATACAAATTAATACTTGTGTATGGAATATCCTTGGGGAACTGAAGAACCAAAAATCTTGCCGCAGCAAGTACACTGGCTCTGGTACCATAGTAATTTCCGTCGGCATCCACATACATTGCCGGTTTGACATAATCCTCAAACATATCATACGTCAGGATCTGCGCTGTATGATCATCATAATACCCGCACCCCATTTCACCTTTTGAATAATCCTTCGTTTTTATCTTATCATCGACTATCTTCGTCCTGTATTCACCCGTTTTTTCATCCAAACATTTGAGCTGATCATTCTTCTCGCATCTTTTTAATGAATGTCCGGGGGTAATAAAATCCCTGACACTCTCAGACAGTTTTGTAAGTGTAAAGCCACGATCCGGAAGATACGGCTTGAGTTCAACCGTTGCCGAAGCCATCAGACCACTGCTGTGTCGTGCCGTAACCTTCAGTGTACGCGCATAATCCAAATGATATTTGCGTGTATCAGATGTATTCAATACAACATTGCTCTGCAGTGTAATGGTATGATTATCCATATCATAACTGACATTAACCAGGCGTTTGTAGTCCACGTCATCCGTTGTATTTTCAATTTCCCAGAATACGAGCTGATCATTAAGTTCCTTGTCGAGAACCGCCTGAATTGTCACAGGTTTTCCGTACAGCAGTACTGCTGCTTTCGTTTTGTCGAGTTTCAGGGAATCATTCGTTAATACAGCCTCTCCTCCGCTCAGATTATAATGCATGACACTGACATTCACTGCCGGCAAACCATTAAAATCCGCATCCTCGCTCTCCGAAGGTCCGACGACAATTTTGTACGAAACCGGGCTCTCCTTCAATAATTCCTTTGTCCCCGCGATCATCACCTGCTGGATGTTGTCCCAATTATCTGCAGTAAAAACAATCTTTTCTGCCGAAACACTTCCCGCTTTTGGATTCTCACTGACGACGGGAATCACCACATCTTTTTGCGGAGCACGGCTCAGGAAAATATTAAAGCCCACGGAACTGTCTGTAACCGTCACAAGCCCTTCGCTCGGCGAAACATCAAATGAACTCTCAAGGGGCTGAGGGTCTCCAGGTTCATCCTGTTCTGTCTCTTCCCCTGTATCAACGGGCGTCGTGTCCGTATCTGTTTCCTCTTCCGGCTCGACAGGAGCTGTAACCTGTTCACAATGCCCGTCAACACATTCTTCTGACTCACTGCATTCAGGCCTGCACTCACCATCCTCCAATCCCGTTTTATCATCCGCCTGCGTTTCCGGTGACTTCTCATCCGGAGTCTTGCCAGGAGTCTTGCCCGGATCCTGTGCATCTGTCTCGTTCTGTTTCGGCTGACAAACGCCATCCACGAGAATCTGATCAGCTTCACACACCGGATCACGATGCGCATCTTCCTCACTATCACAGCTATTCATGCACATCAGAGCAATACAGCAAACAGACCACAAATAAGCTTTTCTCATCGCCGGATTTCCTGTGGATTAAGTATGTTTTATAGATTCAATGATATGAACGCCGATCAGTCAATACTTTCTGCAGCTTCGCCTATTTGCCCTGCAATTCTGCAGGGCAAATACGGCTCGCCATTGGGCTATCGGCAGACGCACTGCGTTCTGCCGATACGCCCAATCAGCTGTTTCCTTTTTTATTGAACAGAGATGCAATCGCAAGGATGGCGATAGCACCAATCACAGAAGTGCCGAGCTGGCCAATCAATCCACCCCAGCTGATATTCAGCAGATTGAGCAGCCATCCGCCAACGACACCGCCTATGATGCCAAGGATCGAGTTGACGATAAATCCAAAACCGCCGCCGCGCATGATTTTACCGGCCACGAACCCAGCAAGGCATCCGATTAGAATGAAAAAAATTGTACTCATATGAATGATTTCACTCCCAATTGTAATAAGTCCCAATTCAGCCATGATACAGAGAACATGCTGAAACTGCGGCAGATTATCAATATTGAAGCCAATCGGCAATAGGCACGAAGCATTCCACGATTAATAAGGCTCCAAACACCCAGCAATCAACAATAAAAGCTCCTTGCTCCATGACTTGCCATCGCTCGGATATTACAGTGCAAAAAAAAATGCACTCAAAGTGAAACAAATCCTACTTAATGGCATCATTATCATGAGGGAATCGTCCCTCCTGCATGAGGAGATGTCGTATGTATCCATCCGGATTTGTCTAATGCCGCCTAATACCTCGAAATAGTGCACGATCAACCGAGGGGCGGATAACAGCATCAATGATTCCGGACGCGGATCCGGATGTTGTAGTATCGTGCATGCCGGGCACATCGGGATGCTTTTTTTTTACGACAGAGCATGTCGGAAAGGAAGCAGTGTGCCAGGATCGATCGCATTTTGGGTTTCGGGCGTCGGTCGGCGGGTGGGAATGGGACAGAGAGGATAACCCTATAGGTTAGCCTGATCTATATAGATCTATATATAGCAATAATCACACTGCCGATAGTTCGTCAAATCCGTTCAGGCATATCAATACCATCCCAGCATACCAACGCATATTTAACATCTTAACTGACCATGGTGCAGATTGAAAAAACAACGATGGACTGATTATGATAAAATTAACGCCAGGCGGATAATCAATTGGATAATTCATGGATTATGAAGACATAACCTGATTGATTTTCCTTGTTTTTAGCTTTGCGTTGAATATAATTCAACGTGCGTTTGGCATATATTAGCCCCAAATTTCACCCAGAAAGGAACCCAACATGAAAAAATCCCTGCCACTGCTTCTTACGATCAGTATATGTGTTTTAAATGCATGCAGTGATGATTCCGGCAAAGAGTCGGCGGAATCCTGCACGCCGGAAACCTTTACAGCGAGCTGCCCGACTGAGAATTCGTATACAGCCTGTATTGATAATCAGGTTGTCACCAATGATTGCCTGGAATCAGAAATTTGTCAGGATGGGCAATGCAAACCGAACACTCCTACCCCCCAACCCCAAGAGGAATGCCAGCCGGATTCCTATACCCCCTCATGTTCTGACACCACACATCGGACGATCTGCAATGCTGATAAAAAAATTGAGCAAATCGCATGTCAGGAAGGAACAAAGTGTCAGAATGGTGAATGTATCGCCGATAAACAGCCATGCACACCGGATGATTATCAACCAGAATGTGCAGACGATACCCACCGAACGATCTGCAATGCCGATAAGGTCATTGAACAAATCGCATGTCAGCAGGGAACAAAGTGCCAGAATGGTGAATGTGTCGTCGATGATTCATGTACACCGGATGATTTTAAATCGGAATGCACGGACAGCACCCATCGCACGATCTGCACGGACTCCCGAACGATTGGCAGCGAAGAATGTCCCGAAAATACGATTTGTCTGAATGGCGAATGCACAGACAATACAGAATGCAAACAGGGCGAATACACATCCGAGTGTCAGGGTACAAGTCAGTACACAATCTGTACGGAAGAGGGAAAAATCGAGAGCAAAAACTGCACAGACAATACGGTTTGTATCGAGGGTGAATGCAGGAATGTCACACTCTGCGAAATAACGGAATTTATCTCTGAATGTCAGGACGATACGCACTACAGTGCATGCAATTCCAAGGGTTATGTGGAGAATCTGGAATGTGAGGATAATACGCTCTGTATCGGCGGTGAATGCAAGGATGTCACCCCATGCACTCCGGCTGAATTTGCTGCAGAATGCACAGATGATACGCACTACAACACCTGCAATTCCAAGGGCTATGTCGAGAATCTGGCGTGTACGGAGAATATGAAATGCCTGAAGGGCACATGCCATCCGACCGACTGCGATGAAGTCGGCTGTCTCTGTGATGAAAAATCATTCCAGAACTCATGCACCGACAACAAACAGCTGAGCTGCGTCGATGGCATTGTGACTGAATATGACTGTGGCACCGATGGATTGGGTTGCTACATGGGCAAGTGCAGACTGATCGGTACTGTGACATGCGACAGCAAAACTTTTGTCAGCAAATGCATCGGAGATACAGCCATAAACTGCGAGCCAAATATACGTTTACCTTATTACACCGGTGAATATATTCAATATTATCCTGATTCGCTCGAAGCAAGCAATTGCGCCGGGGAGGATGAAGTATGTGCAATTATCGACGGCAAAGCAGATTGTTATACTCCCTGCACAGATGCCAATATGACATCCATGTGTATGAGTGTAAGTTCCACGGCAACCGGAAAATGTATCGAGAGTTCTGATCATAAGCTTGTTTTTACAAATAAAAAATATCAATCATGCCTCACTAATACAACCAACTTCTGTAAAGACGGGAAATGTATCCATAACGACAAAGTTGATGCAGAATGTTCCCCAAAGACGGACAAGAGTTACTGCGAAAACAATGTTCTGTTTGAATGTTATGGCAATTCGGAAAAAGGACGATTTGTAGCCAATGAATGCTATTCAGGTGTTTGTACGACCATCAATGGCATAACGGACTGCTATGACTCCTGCGCAGTTGAAGGAAAAACCTATTACGATTGTGACTATCCTGGATACGACAAGGCAGTGAAGTACGTATGTACATCCACGCCGGCGGGTTTGGTTTACGTCGAATCCGAGGTAGATTGTCATTACTGCAAGGATACAACGGGGATGATGGATGACGGCTGGGAAGGCGACATCTGTGTAAATCAAAAAGCCACAACGGATAAGAGCTTCTGCAAGGACAATGTTGCAGTCAACATCATTGAGCTGCCTGTAGAATCCGAGGATGATACCGAATACGAAGCCTATGAAGTACCAATGGACTGCGGCAGCCAGAAATGCGTTGTCAATGAAGATGGCGAAGCCATCTGTGCCGATACATGCAAACCCGAAGATAACAAAAAAACAAAATATACATGTGAGATACGCAATTATGAGCCAGGAAATACTAATACCATACCTGCATTTCCTGAAGAGCCAGACTCCGTTCTTCCACCGGGCGGCCGTTCCATGCTGCGCGAAAAGATTTATGAGTATGATGATTATATGTCATACGTATCAGATTCCTATGTGTGCACCCAAATCGGAGATCAGTATTACTGGGTCCACGAAACGAGAGAGACGTGCGATCATGGCTGCGATACCGATCTGAAATGCAAAAAGCTCCATAAAGACGAAGGGAATGAATGCGATGATGAAATACGATGCGAAGGCAATATCTGGCTGACATGTGATTATGATACTCTCACAGCATACAATTGTGGTGCCAAAACATGCGCAGTGCTCAAAGATGGAAGCGGCTGTTTTGACACGTGTACTGCCGCAGACCAATCCAAACCATTCCAGGCATGCGTCGATAAAACCAGCTCCACCCAGGTTGCCTGCGTCGCAGCAGGTGATGGAAAGTATGTTCAGACTTACCAAACCAACGATTATTGCTATCATGGCTGCGATTCCAAAACAGGTAAATGCACCATGCTTCACGAGGATGAAGGTAAGAAATGCAATATGGAAACAGACAAACCAAGATGCGCCAATGACCTTTATTTAGAATGTTATTACACACTCACATCATCTCCCGATAAAGACGAATCTGAATGGCGGACAATATCCTGTTCATCAGAAGTAAGCCATTATGGCGATTTTAATGAAGGTATATGTATAGAACAATATCCAGGAGAGGACTACTCCTCACCCAAATGCGTTCCCAAGTGCACCGCTGCCGATGTCGATAAACCCCAATCCGTATGTATAGATTTAGGACCTGATATGCAGAGACAGGAAGGCTGGGTCTGCCAAAAATCCGGTGATATCTATTACTGGGATAGTGTGGATAAGTTCTGCGAGCACGGATGCAATAAAGAGAAAACAGCATGCATGAAGCTCCATCCGGAAGAAGGCACAGCATGCACAACTCCCGAAGAAACCAAATGCGGCGATGACAAGATCCTGTTGATATGCAATTATTATGACCACAGCTACATTGCAGAAGATTGCTCCTCTTTAGGAATGACCTGCGGCAAGGACGAAGATGGTATTGCGACCTGCGTCAATACCTGTACCAAAGCAGAATATGACAGCAATGCCACCAAGACAGTCTGTTCCTTTGATGCCAAAGTTACCTATCAATGCGCTCAGGTAAGTAAGGATCGGTACGAGTGGAGATACATGGATGATTTCAAGTGTTATCACGGCTGCAATACAGAAACCAATGAATGTCTCCCCATCCATGACAAAGAATACAAAGACTGCTCAATCACCAATGACGGCGGCGAAAAAGAGGCAGGTCCCTCACTCTGTGACGGCAAAACTTATCTGGCCTGCCATGAATATTGGAATTATGATGATGACTCCCCCAAATTTATATATGATGCAGAAAACTGCAATACCCAATCCTGCGATGCGAATATCGGGTGTTATAAACCATGCTCTGAAGTTGGCCAAAAATCTGTTTGCAGAGGTCAATACGAAATCGAAATTACGACCTGTATTGAAGATGAAGAAACACACATAAAATATATTGATAATACACATACCAGCTATTGTCCTCATGGATGCGACACATCCAAAAATGAATGCACCAAAATACATGAGGATGAAGGCAAATCGTGCTCAGCCTATGAAGATGAACCGGATTACTATCCAGCCAAATGCGATAAAAAAGTTTTTCTTGAATGCGATTATCATAATGTCGAAGCAACCGATTGCGATTCCCAGGCATGTCATCCCAAAATAGGATGCTATGATTCCTGTGATATGATCGGCAAATTTAATGTCTGTAGTAAAGAACTTGATATTTCTTATTCCAAAGAATGCATTGAAGATGCAGAATTAAATATTAAGTACACAGTCGAAGATGATTATGAGTATTGTGAAAAAGGCTGTGACACCAAAACCGGTAAATGCAAGGATTAATCAAAGCCATTTTGCAGACCGGTTGTCCAGCCGGTCTGCATATATTTTCGTCCGCACTGACGGATCCCCGTTTCGCACATATTTGGGGGATATGCCATATTGAAATGATGCATTTCAGGGCGTTGCGGGCTCCCGCAAAGGGAGGCCGGGATTTGCACCGTCTGATGAACGGTGCGAATCGCAGAGCCCAGTGAGCAACGGCCAGGCAAGAGCCGAAGCGCCGACAGGCGCGGGAGGCGAAGGTTGCGAACTGAAGCGAATTGTTTGAATTCGGGGCGTTGCGGGGGCGAATCGTCATGGAATCCCCCCGCAGAGGGGGTAGGTGCGTATTTGCAAAGCCAATAGCACCGCAGGGGGAGACTTCCCCCTCCCATAAAGGCAAATTTTCATTCAAAAATGATTACGAAAAATAAGACAGCACGCGAGCATTGTTGGCTGCCTGCCGTGTACGCTCAGAAGCCCATTCGCGAAGCCGTTTGATATCATCTTCGCGCTGTTTGTAGAGCGGCACGATATCCTGAATCGCATCCAGAATATCATCCTGTGTAATTTCACGATGTTTTGCGAATGCGGCAAACAATCCGGCGATCACTGCCTGCTCGATTTCTGCGCCCGAAAAATGCCGTGCTTCTGCGGCGAGTTTCGAACAATCGAAGTTTGCCGGATCGCGATGACGTTTGCGAAGATGAATCGAAAAAATATCGGCTCTTGCTGCTTCGTCTGGCAAATCCACGAAAAACAGCTCATCGAAACGACCTTTTCGAATCAGTTCGGATGGAAGCTCGCGAACATCATTTGCGGTTGCCACGAAGAAAGAATTGGCGCGTCTTTCCTGCAGCCAGTTCAGGATATGACCGAGCAGCCGCCGCGTCGTGGGATCTGCGCCTTCGGCGAATGCTTTTTCAATCTCATCACACCAGATCACTGCCGGAGCCATCGCATCCGCCACTCTCAGTGCTCGCTGAAGAACAGCATCGGGTGAATTCTGACTGCCGGCAAAAATGGAGCTCATATCGAGTCTGAGCAGCGGAAATTTCCAGGCGTTTGCAATTGCCTTTGCAATCAACGACTTACCGCACCCCTGGATACCGACGAGCAGCAATCCGCGCGGCGGCATCAAACCAAATTTTCGGGCATCATCACCAAAAACTGCCTCTCTCTGTCTGAGCCAGATTTTAAGTTCATCCATGCCGCCGACTTCGTCGAGTGAGGCGGGATCATCGATGACTTCGAGAGAAAGATCACAGGCCAGCAGCCGTTTTTTTTCATCGACGATGCGCTTTTCCCATGCATCGAAAGCAGGATTTTCGCGAGCTTCAATGAGGGAACGGGCGAGTATACGATAGAGTTGAGTTCTGGTAAGCCCGGCAGAAGCAAAAATGAGACGATCGAGACGATTGGTATCTCGGGCAAATGATCCAAGTGTAAGCTGTATCAGGGCTTTTCGAACATTCAAAGACGGGAGAGGTGCCGTTACAATCGGAATATGCGCGAGCGTATCCGGGCGCCGTTCAGAGGGATGCGCGACGATGACGAGTGTCAGGGGCGTTCTGAGCCGCCTCGAAATGCGCTGCAATGCAAGCTCATTTTCGTCAATCACACGATTGGATACATTCACCCAAATGACAACCCGCCTTGTATTGATTTTTTCAAGATTCTCAAAATCGGGATTCTCCTGGACTTCGTGTTCGATCTGAAACGTCGTCAAATCACGTTTCAATGCTTCGACAATCCAGTCATCTTCGGGCGTATCGATCCAAATCATTGGTTCAGCAGCTTTAATACTGAGAAGAATGGACTGAAGGAACTCAGAATCTGTCATGATTTCGCAATCCTAAACTGAACCAGGACAAAGCCACACATTCATTAAATGACGCAAAAATCGATCGCAATACTTCGCGAAACCAATATTCTGTCGCCCGGTTTCAGCTCAGCACGTTCGCGATTGAGTGGTCTGTCGTATGAATTGAGAAAAGTCGCATTGTTATTGCACAAATCTTCGACGATATAACTGCAGTTAAAATCGCGGTAGATTCTCAGATGTCTCCTGGACAAACAGCGATCCTGCTTCCAGTACATGGCGAGATCGACATCGGGATAATGTCCGGACATGACATCTCTGCGTCCGAACAGAAGCGATTCGTTCTGAAGCCGAATCCTGGTAACATATGCACCACGATAAAAAACGCGTTGTCCGCCTTCGATCGAAAGATAGACTTCACGCCCGATGTAGGGATCGACGATAACTGGATCCAGACACGGAAGCTCCTCGGATGAGATCCAGTCTTTTCCAACGTAAACAGTATCCGGAGGCATCGGCTCTTCCGGAATGATTTCGTTACATCGCTCTGTGATTAAATTATGTTCATCAGCCATCACGACTCCTCAAAATAACTGATGATTGTGATAGCAAAAAACCACAATATCTCAAGTAAAATTAGTCATTCGAGGAATCGTGGGCAGGCAAAATCGCCGCAAGTCTGGCAACGATCTTTGCAATCGATCGATCATTTTCGCTCTCCACAATGGAGAGCGCATCATCCAAAGAGATGTGTTCGATATCGTCCAATCGCATCACTTTTTCGTCCCGATTAAAATCATCACACAGAATGAGGATTCTCTTGGCATAGGGACAATTGGTCAGGGTGAGCTGAAGAAGCTCAATTGCCTGTGCCCTTGTGGATGCTCTCGAAGCTGCCAGTGACTGAAAGATGGTTTGAATCATGTCCCGGCGATAGAGCGCCATCAGTCCTTTAAACATCCGATAAAACGCTTTTTCGTAAATGCCCTGAACATCGTCCTCGATCTTTTTATCAGACGATTGATCATTTTCCTGTTCACTTTCCTGTTCGGACAAAATCTGCAGCAGCACGAGAGCCGCCTGCGAGAGCCGGGCTTCGTGTGCGACGAGCGCCAGAGCACATCGCCTGATATCGCTGTGCATCTTAAGATCCTGGGAATTATCGATCAGAATTGCATCCAGAGTTGCATCGCGAATCTGCGGCGAATTATCGATCAATAGATTGGGATCATAGGATATTTTCTTTGGCGATTCAGGATCCTGATCGGATTGTGTCTGATTATCTTCAGGTGTTTTGGAAAGATCCGGGTTATCTGTTTGTGCACCGGTCTGCAATTGCTTGTAGAGGTGATAGACGGAATAGCGGTTGAGATCGCGAACAAAATACAACGTCAATCCGGTCACCGGAATGAGCAGCAAGGGAGTGTATTGTGCGTATTGTGCACCCAAAAAAGGAGCCACGGCATTGAGGAGCAATCCGGTGCAGATGCCGCCCAGGGGATTCATCACGCCTTTAAAGACGACTTTTGAACGATTGCGAAGCAAACGCGGCAGCGAAGATATGGCAATTTCGCGTGCAGCATCCTGAATTGTAAATCGCAGAGCCACATCCATAAACCGCAGAGCGATGACCCCAATTGCACTGTAAACAAAGATGAATGGTGCTGAAAAAAGAAGCAAAATCAACGGAGTCAGCGCAAACAACGTACGCGTTTTAAAGCGCGTAAGGAACTGGGAAAGAATTGTGAGCTGAACGATCAGGTTGAACGAATTGGAAACCGCATTGAAATGTCCGTAAAAGATGGCAATGCCTTCCTTATCGAAATTGACCTGAAGATAATACTTCAAAACAAAATCGATGATATTGGTTGCCATTGCCGTCAGGAAGAAAATGATCGAAAGATTCTTGAGCAGTGGCGAACCGATAATATCTCTTACGGCATAAACGAAATCCTGTTTCAGCGAACGAATGCCTTCACTTGAGACGGAGAACTGTGTTTTTTCGGATCTTCGGTAATACCGCAGGACAATCACGGGAATGGTCATCAGGAAGAAGCTGATGCCGTTGGCAACCGGCAGGGATGTGAATCCGAGCCATCGCACCAATCCTGGAATCAGACACCCCGCTGCGATACCGCCAAGGGTCGAAGCTGCGCTCACGAGATGGAACAGACGCCTTCCCTGCCGGGCATTGAATGCATCCCCGATGGCATTCCAGACGATGATATTGCCCAGCGCCGGAGCCGTAATCAGAAATATCGCGTATGCGAGCACGAGCTCAGGCGTCGTCAGATTAATCGCATGAAAGACAAGGACGCCGATGAGCGAAAGAAACAGAATGGAAACATTGAGTTTTGTAGCGGAAACGATTCTGAGAAGCTGAAAATAGACGAGTGACACCGCCATCAGGGCCAGGCTGGAAAAAATGAAAAAATTGGCCACATTGATGGCAGGTCTTGCCGAAAGCAGGACAGCATCACTGAGAGTTCGTCCAAGAACGACACTGGCGATCGAAGAAAAAGTGCCGAGCGCAGCCATGAAGAGCGGGAAAAGCTCCCCATGCCGGATATTAAAAAATCTCGATTCTCGAATCACGGAAATCTGACAACACAGAAGACTGACAAAAAAGAGGCGCGAAAACCGCGCCAAAGCATGAATATTATAAAATAATATTCCAATGTTCTGAATAAAAAAAACCACCAAAACCTGTGTAATACATGTTCTGGGGCGTTGCGGGGTGTCCCCGCAGTGGGGGTAGCTGCGTATTGGTGCGGCGCTATCTCGCCTACGGGCCCGACCCTACGGCTCGATACGCGCTCGCGGCGCGGGCTATTTCATACGCCGCGCCAAAAGCAGCGCAGGGGGCGTCCGCCCCCTGCAAACATTCAGACTAAATTAGAAGCGAGCCTGTGCAAAGACGCCAAGTCCGAGGACGTGAGGATCGCGCATGTAGTACTGAGCAGTGTAATCGACGGTATCTTTTTTGCGGCCGAGCTGGTTGCGATCATAGTTGTAGTTGATGTGGCCGATAAGGCTCATCATATCGGAGAGATCCCAGCGCAGAGCGAGTTTGACGGAATAGACTGCTTCGGGCTCATTGCCGGTCGGGAAGGCAATGATGGAGCTCGAATCCATGACGGCGACTGTCTGGGTACCACCGGTCAGCGTATTGGTATTGAGTGTTTCGCTGATGCGGCCGCGATAGGAAGCAGGCTTCTGGATACCGAACTGAATCGACGGCAAAAGGTTGGTGGATTCGAACCAGTATTCGCCTTTGACTGCGAACAAAACTTCACCGACGCTCGAAGAACCGGACGGAAGCGTCATGTAGGGATCGAGGCCGGGAACGTTGAAGAGAATGAAGTACAGATCGCGATAGACGACGTCCACATTGATGGCGAGTTTTCCGATGAAGAAGTCAGCACGAACTGCACCGGCAAAGGCATCAATGCGTTTGGTGGAACCCATTTTATCGGAATCACCGAGGACCTGGCTCAGCCAGTTGCCTTCGACGGAGGCTCGCCACGTAAAGTGTTCGTAATTTGCCGGTTTGCGCAGGAAATAGTTCGAAGCTTCGAAAGCATCGTCACTGTTGCGATACAGACGATAATCGATGGAGGATTCGGGTTTGAAGCCATCAGAGAAGGCACTCAAGCGAGCAGAAATACCGCCGGAGATAACTTCCTTGCCCTGTACGCCCTGTTTGGGGTTCGTGCCGGCATCAAAGATAGCGCCGTTGGTTTCGATACCGAACATGTGTCCGACATAGCCGAGTCCGAAGATACCGCCCCAGAATGCACCCAATTCACGGTTGGCGACGTCATTCTTGTCTTCAGTCAGGATGAGCTGACGGGTCGATTTGGCACCGGCCAAAAGATAGAAACCATCCCAGTCAAAGCGCAGGCGAAGGCCTGGTGTGGCGAATGCAGCTTTCTGCTGGTTATAAATCTTATTGCCTGCCCACGAGAGGTCGTAGGTATAACCTGCACGGAAGCGGTCGGCATTGGTGGGGAAGAACGTGAACTCGAGCTGACGCGGTGAGTTCTTGGTATGCCCGGTTTTGGGATCGATCTGGACATCGGAGAATGAATAGCGGGCTCTGAGATAGGAACCGGCATCATTCAGTCTGATATCGCCGGCATTGAAGCCATTCTGCGGTTCAGTCAGGACACCGAGACGGGCGACGAAAGCTGCATCGGTAATCAGATTATCGATAAAGCTCGGCATTTCTTTATAGAGGACGAGGTGGGTCAGTGTTTCATCACCTTCATCCTGGCTATTGAGGTTCTCGAATGGATAGAACACGCCGCCGCGGGCACCGAAGTCGATCTCAGGGCTGTTAATGAGCGATTCACCCGGATCGGAGAGGAGGTTATCATCACTGAATACGAAGCTCAGGCGCGTATCAATGAAATCACCTGCTGTTGCGAGTGGAGCGAAAGCAACAAAGGCAAAGATGCATGCGAACAGAGTGCGCATTGTATTAAAGCCCTTGTGACCGTAATGAGAGAATCTCGACTGCATAAATGCTTCTCCTGAAAATGTCGGGAGATTATTCCCGAATGATATTTAAACTCTTAAAGGAAACAATTAACGGGTATGTATCGCGAAGCTCATTACTGGGCAACAGCGCGGTTCAGACAACTGGTGGGGGCGTTTGGATCCTTGGAAGGAACCTTACGGCGGTATTCTTCAAACTTGTCGCAGGTGCAGGCGCCGCCATATTCCTTGCAGGCAGCCAGACATTCCTTATCGTTGACGCATTCCTCAAATGCCTTTTCGGATTCAGCATTGAATTCTTCGTCCATTATCAGGTCAGTTGAAAGACGCGGTTCGATAACGGTCATAATCATGGAAGGCCTGAACCCAGAGGAATAGCAGAATCTGCTGCCGCTGCATCCGGGCAATACCTGCTTGAGATTACCGGTCAACCGTTTGAGATGACGTTCAGGACAACGCATCATCCTGCGGTTTGTGACAGGATCGATCCAGCTCAGGCAGCCCTTGGTAATATCAAACCCGGCGATCAAAGAAGAGCTGGCGACAGAAACTTCTGCCTCACCCTCGATGGTCCATGCTTTCCACTGGTCGTAGCTTTCCAGGTTCGAGATTTCGGTACAGCGTGTGGAATTGCTCTGGCAATCCGTACGGCAGTCAGCTTCCTCGGAATTCGACTCAATTTTGCCGTTGCCGTTATCATCGCAATTGACGAAATCCGTCGAAAGCCGGATATCCTGAACCGTAACGACGGCCCCTTCGAGACGTTCGAGAGCATTGGTCTGATCAGGATTTGTCCTGAGCTTATTTCCGTCGCTGCCCGTACTTCCGTCACTTACGTTATTGAGTTTAAGGATATCGGACGACAGAATTCTCGGTGCCGGAGGATCCAGATAGGCGAATGCTTTTTTCTCAGCCTTGGTCAATTCGTGATCAAAAAACTGATCGGAGCAGTCGACGATGGCATTCATGGCCTCGAGTTCTTCTTCTGTACAGTCACGAATGATGCCGGTTTCCTTGTCGACGCACGAACCGACGCCCTGTTCACCGTCTTCGGGGGCCGGATCGATATCTTCAGCAGTCGATCGTTCCTTGTTCTGGATACCCCAGGACGGGAACTGCAGCTGGGTCATGCCTGTGAATTCGGCGATACCGCCGGATACTTCGCAGACGCGGTCACCGATTTCGACGCGTCCCGGCTGAGAATAGGTGAAGATAAAGAGTGAGTTGTAATCCGGATCTCCGAGATCAGTAATGTAGAATCCTGTGGATACGACGTTTGTTACGACGAGATCATGGCCTTTGCGAGCCTTGAGCTGACCATATTCCTTGAGCAAAGGCGATGGACCATCCTTTTGTTCCGGATTGTATTGAATCATCTTGACGGTCTGAGGTTCAAACACATACTCCTCGCTTACGCCGGTAGCCAGAGTGGGTTCGCAATAGACACCATCTTCGGTTTCGCGATCATTGAAACATAACCCGTATTCCGTCGCAGTTTTCAGCTTGCGCATGGAATCTTCGACCCAGATTCTGACGTTTCCATGAGTAAAACGAATTCCGACTTTTTGGCCTTCGATCAATTTTGTGGGTTTTCCATCCACCATTTCCCACTGACCAAGCAAACCGTTGACGAACGTGACTTCGGAACTGCTGACTTTGCCAGGTTCTGCACTCAGAGTAACCGTATCATTGTATTCCGGCAGGAAATTACCCTCAATATCGACTGCATAGGCACCCACCGAAATATCAAAGCAGGTTTCACCGCTCGGACATACACCATCCTTTGAGAACGCTGTGGGATATTTCAGGGGTGAGAAAACGCTTCCGTAATCGCCATTTTCAGGCATGGTTTTTACGATAAATGCATGCACACCGTATACATGTTTGGATTCCTTTTCAACACAGCTCAGGGCCATCGGAGCCAATGCCATGCAAGCTGCTAATGCCAGACAGGATTGTAATGTATATTTCTTCATCATAATTCTTCCCCTGCGACTTAATAGCAAGCGTCGTATCCAGCTGCCTGAAGTGCTTCCATGATGGCAGCACCATTGCTGAAGCTGTTGACAGAATCTTCAAGATTTTCATTGCGCGGGCGTTCAGAGTTCTGACGTCCATCGGTACTGGCGATAAAGCATGCCACATCTTTGCAGATATTCTCGGCGGTAACACTCGCCTGGCGAACGCAGGCATCGTATTCACTTTCAATACCGAGGCCGACGCACTTGGCATATTTCTGATCCGTGATAAAGCTGTCTACGCAGCGACTATAGACGCTGCCGCTGTTTTCCTTATCCTTGCACTGATCACCTTCGACGATTGCTCCGGTCTTATCCGTGAGCATTCCGAGCTCACCCATGACGTAACAGGCTTCAATCTCATTCGTAAAGAACTTGTCATTGCAGTAAATTCCGTATTTCTGCCTCAAACAGAGATCGTAATCCGTCGTCTTGTCGAGGCCAACGCACTGGCTTGCGCCCGTACCGTCGAGCTCGGTATCGAGGTTAGCCAGACAAACTTCCTGCTCACTGTATTTATAGAGCTGTTTGCACCAGCGGGTTTCGAACTTCTTGGTATCATCCTTACAATTCTGAAGCCGTTTGCAGGTGCCGGGATTGTCGGGATCAAACCGTCCGCCTTCCGAAATCAGCCCGCCAGCATCTTCGATGCAGCGATCGTAGCATGAACGCTGCTTTTCAATGCCATCGATGAGAACTTCGCGGAGCGCGACGCCGGTATTCTTCTGCGTGGTATTGTATTTGAGGGACGAGAAACCCGATCCGCCGTGTGACATATAGTCATTCGTGGCAAATTTATAAACCCACTGCGGCTGCATGCTTTCGATACAGGCATAATAGTTGCCGAGTTCAGTGTCCGCAATCTGCTCGCATCGCAGGATACAGGCGCTGTCATCGATCGTCACGCCGTCTTCCTTGTATTTGATATTGCCGTTCTCATCATGCCAGCACTTTTCGTCGTAGGCATTGAGATTCTTGCATTTCGTGATATCCGGCTTATTTTCTGCCGTGGGATCGGTTTTATCCATGTTGCAGGATGAACGAACGAACTTGATATCCTTGGCAAAATGGACATCGTAAATATTGTTCGCCGGATTGGATTTGTCTTCCCAGCTGATCCTGCAGTAGCTCGGACGCGGCGTTTTTTTGCGGCAAATCTCATTATATGCATCGGTACGATACTGATATTCGAACAAATAGCCGATATCCAGGTAATCATCGACGACGCGTTTTGCCGTGTGGCAGTCGAGCGTATATCGAACGCCGGCGACCTGCAGCTGGCTCTGGCAGCCTCGGTTCATCGAACGATAGGTATTGTAATCCAGCAGCGTCCAGACCTCAGTCCCCGACAGATACATCGAAGACAGCGAGTTCGGGAACGGGAAAACATTGTAAAGCTGGTCGTTAGTGACAGGTCCCTGATTGACGTCCGTACGGATACCCAGGGAGTTGGTGGCACCGAAATCGGCCTCGACGCGCTGACGCATAATCATCAGATCGGCGAGGAAGTTGCCGAGGGGAGAATCATGTCCGCCGGTACCAAAGCGCTTCAAAGTCTGGGGCGCATAGCCAACGATGTGGCGCAGGTTCAGACGGCGTGCAAGCTCTCTTTCGTAGGGGGCCATCAGATGGGCAAGTTCAGCATCTTCGGCGATGTTCGATTCGATGGGAATCGGCGTATATTTGTGCGTCACGAGCGTCAAATCCCACGGACGCAGCGCATCACCGTTCATCCCGGCATAGAGTTTGGGACGAACCTGATAATCGGGATAAAATACGCCGTCAAAATGACCGACATATTTCATGAACGCACCGGAGTGAACCAGCGGTACCATCTTGGGATCCGGCTCACCATCAAAATCAACACGACCATCGGGAATGATCTTCGGCGGATTCAAAACGACGTGCAGGTGACCGCCAAATACAACATCGAGACCCTCGGTCTTGCGAATGACGTCCTCATCTTCACCCAGACCGAGATGCGTTACCATCGTCAGGATATTCGCATCATTCTTGAGCAAATTGATGTAGCTCTGGACGACCTGGATATTTTCGAGAACCGTAATACCGAGACTGTTGTCGCCGTATGTACTCGAAGACATACTCGAATAGTTCGCCATACCAATTACAGCGACCTTCACACCGTCAGCATTGATGACCGTATAGGGCCGAGCAACATCCCGCAGCGGCAGCATATCGTTGCCCTGCGTCGGCTTCCACTGATAGTTGGCCGCCAGGATGGTAAACTGCGCCTTCGACAGCTTGTCATAAAGATTGCTGACACCATGGTCAAACTCATGGTTACCAATAATAAACGCATCCATGCCGAGGTAATTGAGCGCGTATATCTCAACCTCACCATTGTACTCGTTGAAAATTGGTGCACCCTGGAAAACGTCACCGCTGTCGACATGTACACTGTGCTGCGCCTGTGCACGTATTTTCCGAATCACAGTCGCAGCCCTCGCAATTCCGCCAAACGGCTCGTTTGCCTGTGTCATGCCGATGCGTTCATCTGTCGCCATCAGATCCATGTCGTACGGCAAAAGACGACTGTGAATATCACCTGTGTGAATCACCGTCAGCCGGATACCGCTTTCAAAATCGATGTCGTCAGTCTCCATTTCAGTCGTACACGATGCCAGACTTGCGGTCAGCATCAATACGCCCCACAGACCCATCAGTTTCTTTGTCGTTATCATTTTTCTCCCCAGGTATTAGCCTGCACTACACATAGCAAATTTTACTACGTAATACTGGTTCTATTCCATATTCCAAAATCTGTAAACCGTCAAAAACGCATTTAAGCCGACGTCTGTTCTCTTTTTTGCCCCTCGATGCACATAAACCGCTCCCGGCATTCATTTTTTTTCGGTCTGCCGCCCAAAAACCTGAATCAATTTTGGGAACTTTTTTGGATACGATTTCGACAAAACAACATCTAACACATTGATTTCACTCATTTTATTTTGTTTTTCGTTTTTTTTGCAGGGGGCAGCCGCCCCCTGCGCGTCTATTGGCGCCTTTGCGCCAATACGCCGCTACCCCCTCTGCGGGGACACCCCGCAACGCCCCGAATCCAAACAAACCGCCTCAGTTCGCAAGTGGTCATTCTCTTCAACTCTCGCACCTGTCGGCGCTCCGACTTGCGACTGGCCGCTGCTCACTGGGCTCTGCGATTCGCACCGTTCACAGGACGGTGCGAATCTCGGCCCCCGCGCCTGTCGGCGCTCCGTCTCGTAACTGGCCGCTGCTCACTGGGCTCTGCGATTCACAACGTTCACAGGACGGTGCGAATCTCGGCCCCCCAAATCATGATTTCGGGCGTATTGGCTGGCGCAGGCAGCCAATAGCCCGAAATGGCAGGGCGTATTCGTGACCAAAGGAACGAATAGCCCGCCAATCCAACAAAAAAGCCAACATTCAGCTCCACCCGGGAAAACACAACAAATGCTCATTATTCGTCACCCATTATTTGGTATTTCTAAATCCATTCATTATTATTATAATGTGTATGCGCGCACTGGTGCGCCCTTTTGACGGAGAGCTGTATGACAAAGAACATAACTGATGATGATGCACGCGAGGTCATTAAAATCCTCGACAAAATCCTCGCCAAAAAAGAGTCCATCCATGCAATCAGCGAAAAGGCCAGGAAATTTGCACAATCTGCAAAAACGCCCGAAAAGCAGGATAAAAGAGCTGCATCACTCATTATTATGCATTACTCGAATCTGTGCGCCGTTGGCGGCGGAGCGAGTGCCATTCCTGGTATCATTCCCGGCGTCGGCCTCATTTACTCCCTGCTCGGTACAGGTGCAGTCGATGCTTTCCTCGTTCTCAAATTCGAACTCGAGATGAGTCTTGCTCTTGCGGATTATGCCGGCTTCGACATCAGCGATCCCCGCGAAAGAAAAATTGCTTTCCTGCTTGCCTGCTCTGCCCTCGAAGAGGCATACGACGTCGAAAAGGAGCCCACACTCGCCAATATTCTCGATTTGGCCATAAGCGAATATTCATCCAGGGAACTGAGCAAAGGTCTGGCCAAAGGACTGGCAAGAGCATTGATGCTGTTTGCATCCAAACGCTGGACGAAGTTTTTTCCGGTAATTGGTATCGGCATCGAAGCATCCGTCAACAAAGTGCTCAGCACGCGGCTCGGAAATGAATGCTGGCGCGCCATAAAACACCGCCGCGATGCGCTCAGAGATAATCCCGAACCCTGATATTCCATGCGGCTTTTGAGAGATTTCCCGGCCGCCTTCGCAAATGTTTTGCTTCTTTCGGTATGCATGCGTGAGTTCTCTATGCTGATAAAAAAAATTCCAATTCTGATTCTATGCTCCGCTATCTTTGGATGTGCATCTCATATTGAAAACAATAATGACGTACAGGCATGCCATGACACGAGTGAAGAATATTTCTGTCCGCTCGATACAGTTTGCTGCCAGGGGCAATGCGTTAAACTTTCTGAGGAAAATTGCGGCACATGCGGAAATGTGTGCCACGAATTCGAAGCCTGCGAAAAACAAGCCAGCGGTCAGTATCAGTGCGTTTGTGCGGCAGATCATCTGCCCTGCTCCCTGTCCTGCTGCGCTTCGGGATGCGTGGAACTGAGTACCAATCCGGCCAACTGCGGCACATGCGGAACCCAATGCGAACAGGGTCAGATTTGCACCAAAGGCATTTGCCAGTGCTCCCCCCCGCTGTCCGCCTGCGGCGGCGAGTGCGTCGACAAAAAGACAAACGTCAAACACTGCGGTGAATGCGGAAATGTATGTCCGGACAGCACCAATACCAGCCTGCACCTCGAATACAGTATTTGTCAGGATGGTTATTGCAACGTCAAGTGTGTGACCGGATACAGCAACGATGACGTTGATTTGTCAAACGGCTGCGAAAAATCACTCTTCGAATGCGGAAACGGCATTGCCGATGAGGGTGAGGAATGCGACAAAAATGACCTCAGAGGCCAGACATGCAATACCAAGATGGGATCCGGATTTGCCGGCATGCCAACATGTAAGCCCGACTGTACGCTCGATTTATCTTCGTGCGTCAGTACAGGTCCCTATCAATCCACATGCGGCAATAATGTGAAAGAAGTATGGGAAGTCTGTGACGGCACTGATCTGAATAATAAAACATGCGAAACAGAGGTCGGCAAAGGCTCCACAGGTACGCTCAAATGCATGGAAAACTGTGATGAATTTATCACCGATGGATGCAGTCCAAAAGAAGACTCCAAATGCGGCAACAAAATGCTGGATGCCGGTGAAGAATGTGACAGTTCAAAATTCCAGGGTAATAAAACAATGTGCGACGAATACGACCCCAAATACACCAGCAATGGCTCCGTGAGCTGCAATGCCGACTGCACAGTGAATTTTGACAACTGCCAGGAAAAACAAACCGGTGATCCAGGCAATTCGGATGGCGTGACACTCAAATTCGAAGATATTCAACCCTCCAAGCAGGGGGATTACAATGCCGAACACATTTATGAAACAGACAATCATATTACAGTAAAATTGAAGGGAAACTATTCCAATAAAGCACTTTACATGGACGAAAACAGTCAAATTGAAATAACGGGACTTAGTGGATTGTCAGAAATGAAAATCCATTACAAAAATAAGGCAAAAAATGGTTTCACGGCCACCGCTGGTTCGTATAAAGAGAGTTTTGACCTTGAAAAACAAGACAATTTTACATACCAGGAAATCAAAATAACGGATGCTGCTGCCCAAAGTGTAGTTATTGACAGCGTTAAAGCAAAGCCTCTGATTATTGACGAAATCAGCTGGAAATAAGGAATTTTCACCTCCCCCGCGCACAGGCATTCTCTGATATGCGGGGATTTTTTACCTTAGGCGCATTGCCAGACAATCATCTGATTTTGTTTTATCTGTAACCGCAATCAATTTCAGGGCTATTTTCAGCCGATCCGCAAGATTTTTCGCATTCCCGCAGCCAATCATTTAATAAGCATGCGGACTAGAGCCTCTGTCCGAATTAAATTCAAAATATGCCCCCCGGACGCATTGCTGCGGGCTGTTTTCATACATAAAATCTCGCAACAAATCAGTCACTTGCTATATTCAAACATATTAAAAAATAAGTCCGTTACGCCGAAATTTATTATTTTTTTCGAATATTATTCTCAAAT
>JAFRYG010000069.1 GCA_017441205.1 Pseudomonadota bacterium | reverse complement strand
GTAATAATCGGTTACATATCGTTATGGACACTTCAAAGAGAGTATAAAATGATTTTTCTTCAGCTATCTGAATCGCCTAGAAAACGTCAGCTGAGGAGGGTTTTATGTTAACGCTTATGACCACACGGGGTCGCCCCTACGTCTCGCTTGTTTTGTTCCCATGGGATTGCTCGCCTGGCGACGTGTCACGACACGTCGCTACTGCTCGCCTGCGCGCCTATTGCCTACCGGCAATACGGCGCGCATTTTCTCACTCGAAAAAATGTCACGCTCTGCCAAAAACTCCATCGAAAAAGTTGACACTATAGTCTAAAACTCCATCGAAAAAGTTGTCATCATGGCCAAAAACTCCTTTAAAAAAGTTGATCGTTAAATCGGAATTTGGCATATTGCCTATGGGAAGAGCATTTACCTAAGTACTGGAGTTTTTTATGCTGCGCAGAAAAATAGAGCAAGTCCTGCTCAAATGGAAAGAGACATCAGATCACAATCCCCTGGTCATCAAGGGATGCCGGCAATGTGGCAAAACGAGTTCTGTAATGGCGTTTGCAAAAGATCATTATCCGAATGTCGTTTATATTAATTTTCTTGAAAACCCATCCTATCGTTCCATATTTTCAGGTTCACTAGAGGTCAGTCATCTCGTCATGATGATCACCGCTTTATTGGGAGATAATGCAAAATTTGTGGCACATGAAACCGTATTAATCCTGGATGAAATACAGGATTGTCCTGAAGCACGGACGGCATTAAAGTTTTTCAAGCTCGATGGACAATACGACGTCATCGCCACAGGTTCTTTGCTGGGCGTATGCGGTTATGGCAAACAACCCAAATCGATTCCCGTGGGATATGAATCAATCATAGAAATGATGCCGATGGATTTTGAGGAATTCCTTTGGGCAAACGGTGTAACGCAAAGTGGCATTGAATGGCTGCGGACATGCCTGAATCACGAACAACCCGTTCCCGAAGCACTCCATAACCGATGCCGTGAACTATTTTTACAATATACCGTCGTTGGCGGCATGCCTGCAGTTGTTCAGGAATTTGTCAATTCTCACGATATGCATCGGATCTGGCTAATGCAAAAAGATATCATACAGTCCTATCTGGATGATATGATCAAATATGCAGATGCAACCGACAAATCCAGGATTCGGGAATGTTTTCTGTCCATTCCCAAACAATTGAGTAAAGAAAACAAAAAATTCATATATTCTGTTGTCAAAAAAGGAGCTTCAGCTTCAAAATATGCCGGCAGCCTGCAATGGATTGAGGACGCTGGAATCATACACAGATGCTACAACCTGAGTTTACCTGAACTTCCACTGGATGGCAATGCTCTGTCAGATATCTTTAAAGTATATGTATGTGACACCGGATTATTTATCTCTATGCTCGAAGAAGGCACACAATTTGATATTTTACAGGGAAATTCCGCGGGATATAAAGGTGCAATATTTGAGAACGTTATTGCAGATTGTTTAGGCAAAATGGGGAGAAAACTCTATTATTTTCACAAAGACTCTGGACTTGAAATAGACTTTGTCATGCGTTACCGTGGGAAAAGTACGCTCGTCGAAGTCAAATCAACCACCGGAAATGCTAAAAGCCTTAAAACAGTATTGGCACATCCCGAAAAATATCATGTCGATCAAGCGATTAAACTGGGAGATTATAATATCGGACGTACAAATCAAATCCTAACGCTTCCGACGTATATGTGTTTTTTGCTTACAGAAAGATAAAACACATCGATCGTTTTGAAACTAGCACAAATAGTTGACTTTCCTTATGCCATCAATTCTCCACAAAATCACTCTAATTGCACATATTGCTCTCCTTTTCGAGGAGACGCGCGGGCATTTCAGCATCGAAAATGTCTTTGAATACCGCACGTTTTTCATCGTTCGAGTTCCCCAAAAGCAATATATCCAGGAGCTTCAGTAAACCAGTATGGCGTTCATCTTTTTTCGTTCCAAGGCAAATCATGACTGCGCTCATCAAATTATAGTTCGCCACAGTCTCATAAACCTCGCCAACGAGCTGTTTTTCGGTGATTTGATAAGCATTATTGTATTGTGTCGATACAACGGTGGATCAAAGCAAACCCAAATCGAGTGAACATTTTGATATTTTCGTAGTGTGCATCTTCAAACTCATTTGTTGGAGAGAATGAAAGAATCTGCCCGCGTATTGGCGCAGCTAAAAGCGGGCAGTGCGGCGGCGTATCGCGCAGCGATAGCCCGCCGCTGGCGAGCTGTAGGGGACGGCCACGCGTGGCAGTCCCCAAGGCGAGCACGCAATCCCGGCATATCTTTCGACATTATCGAACAATGTTATTCGACACCACAAAACAACATCGTTTGACAGTATCAAATAAAACTGATAAATCAATTGTTCGGGAGGAGATGCCATGATAAGACGATTAGATCTCGAACAAATAATTCAAAAACAAGCAAAAGAGATGATGCAGGAGGACGCCAAAGAGATTGAGCGCAATATTCTTTCTTTAAGCGTTACATCCGGATTTGCGCATATCATCACAGGCATCCGTCGATGCGGCAAAAGCACGATGATGCGACAAATAATGCATAAAAACAAGGAGAGAAAATCGGTCTATCTCAATTTTGATGACATTCGTCTGAGCAGTTTTGACAAGTCGGATTTTGTCCGCCTGCATGAAATCACTGTGGACAGTGATATTCAGGTGCTCTTTTTTGATGAAATACAGTTAGTCTCCGGTTGGGAAGTATTCATTCATCAATTACTGAGAGAATCGCACTTAATATATATCACTGGGTCCAATGCATCATTATTAAGCGTTGAACTTGGTACACATCTGACCGGTCGGTATCTGAATTTTGAACTATTTCCTTTTTCCTATCCAGAATATTTACAATATATGCAGACAAGTGCTTCGGCTAAGTCATTAAGAGAATATCTGGAGCAGGGAGGGATGCCGGAATACTTAAGAACACGAAATATTCAAGTTATTCAATCGTTGATCGATGATATTTTAATGCGGGATATTGCCGTTCGAAGAGGCATACGTGACGTTTCCAGTCTACGGCAGCTTGCCGTCTATCTGCTCACAAACACCACCAAATTGTTTTCTGCAACCAGTCTGGCTAAAACGCTGAGATTAAAAGCTGTCAGTACCATATTGGAATATATTGGGTACATGCGAGATGCATATCTGATTGATATTATAGGCCAATATAGCTGTTCATTAAAAGCAACGACCCGAAACCCCAAAAAGGTCTATGCCATCGATAATGGATTTATCACGGCAATGACCGTATCGCAAACCGAAGATTCTGGACGACTGCTGGAAAATATGGTTTATATATGTCTTCGTCAAAAGTATGCCAATCATATCTATTACTATCACAATTCAGGAGAATGTGATTTTATTATTACAGATATTAATAATCACCCGAAGGAAGCCATTCAGGTTTGTTACGAGATCACCTCTGAAAATTTCGATCGTGAAATCCGCGGGTTGAGCGAGGCTATGCGCGAACTCAAGCTATCGGCAGGAATCATATTAACCATGAACGAAAAAGACACATTGGATATTCCGGAGGGCTACATACAAATCATCCCCGTACATCAATGGTGTCTTTCGTTCAAATTAGAATCATGATATAATCTACAACAAGTCTGGTTTTGTTTAGTCAAACCTCAAAGAAACATATATGCCAAATAAACAGATTATCCTATTTTGTATGGTTGCAGCCACTCTGTGTTCGTGCAAAACCAAGCCCAACCCCACCGCATCAGAACCACCGGCCAACCAGGAACAGGTCGTTCAGAATGCAGACGATAAGCCCGCGCCATGTGGAGACACCAATTGTAAAGATGGTGAGATATGCAAAGACAATCGATGCGAAGCGGCTGTCCCTGCGGATAATCCGCCCGCAGCCCCGGATGTTCAGCCTGCACCATCGGAAAGCCAGCCCCCTATTGCACAAATTGCAGACGAGGACCACCCGCAGTGCGGTGAAACCGTTTGTCAATTTGGTGAAATCTGTAGGGACAACCAGTGCAAGACAAAATTCGAAATGAATATCTATCTTGCACCGACACCCAAAGAAGGAACTGTCAAAAACGATAGTTACGATTATTGGGAATGTCAGAGCGAAACCTGTACCTATGAGGCAGACAAAACCTACACCATCCCCAAGGGCATTCGCGTTCGGGAGATGACTGCCTATTGCGGCGGTGAAGGCATTGGCTTATACAAACTGAAAGATCACACCTGTACAAACAAAGGCTGGGTCTGTGTATCGCCAGACGGATGCGATGGATGCGCTGGAGAGGATAGATGGAACAGCTCCAATGAAGTGAAATGTTCTCCGGGCGAAATGTGTCGAAACGGTCACGGCTGCGATTATGCCAATGCAGATATCCCTGAAGTCTCTTTATGCGAAAACGGTGATTGCAAATGCGGAAAGAATCAATGCGGAAAGAACCAAATTTGCGCTTATGGCAACTGTTATTTTGCAGGTGAAATCAGAAACGGATTTGGTGACTGCGAATTTGAAGATGAATATGATATTTGCGGAACGAGTGATACCCCCGAACATTTGATTCGATATCTTTGTCCCAGGCGATGTCCGTCAGAAATACTGCCAGAAAATCAGGATGGATATGAACTCCGGACCCCCACGATAGGGGACTGTCATGGCTTTGACATCCGTTTATGGACCTGCCAGAACGAAGAAGGCTGCAAATGCGGCGACAAGACATGTCCAAATGATACATCCTGCATCAACGGAAAATGTGCACTGCGTATCGCTGATGAATATTTCGATTCAGATGAGATCACAGATGTAGACCGGTTTTTTGCCAGTACATGTGCCACAGACTACCCGATATTCAGCTATCAACCCAAAGACGCAGAACATTATCATATTGCAAAAGAAGAATCATATCCTTATATTCAATACTGGTCATGCAGCGCACCCAATGAATGTCTTTGTAATGGTGAGAAATTGCCGCCAAATACAATCTGTCATGGAAACATGGATGGCACAGAGTATATCACGGCTCTTCCAAACAATTTTGACGGTACATTTCATCGAGCCCCAAAGAATACCAAAAATTATATTTATAAAAATGATCAGTGGGTCTGTGAAAACGAATCATGTTTATGCGGCGACAAACCACTTCCTAAGAATGCCCATTGCAAAGAAGATAAGATTTATTGTTATGATAATGAAAAGATATCGGATGTAACAGGTTATGAGTGTAATGAAAATGAACGAAATTGGATCTGCGCATCAGATAATTGTCTTTGCGGCGGCAAGGATCTTCGTCCCGGTGCCAACTGTATGCATTGGGAAGGCAATGATTATCAATGCTGCGGTTCGACCACGCATGGATGTTTTACTGCACAGACGGCATCCGAGCACGACTGTATTGACAAGGCATGGGTTGTCAAAGCCGAAGAAGGTCAGCGTCATTGCAGGAACAAAACCCTGCCTGCCGGTGCAAGCTGTGCATCGTATCATTACTGGCAGGGCGGAAAAGTTGTCTTTGGTGAATATGCCAAATGCGGGGATGAAGAACGCCAGAACTGGGATGATTATCGATGTGAAAACGGCCAATGGAAGTGTGCTTTAGAAGACAAGCCTTGTTTATGTAAAGGAAAACACCTTCCTGAAGGCACACGATGCGGATGGGCTTACAACCTGGAAGAAGAATATGCAATATGCGGCGGTGAATCCCTCCTTGTATGGGATGATTATCGATGTGAAAACGGCCAATGGAAGTGTGCACTCAAAGACAGACCATGTCTTTGTCATGGCAACCCCCTTCCGGATGGCGCACACTGTTTCAATGGAGAGGCCTATTGCGGTTCTGTCAATCGAGATAATTGGGCGGAAGAGTCCTGCATTAACGGGGAGTGGGTTTATAACGCAGTCATTGCGCAAAAATCGGAATCTCATCTTTGTTTTGGCCACAAGCTCAATGAAGGCGTGATCTGTCCCGCATACAACGTTCATGATTATCATTTTGTCGATGATATCGAGATGTCGGACATGGAATCGTGTGAACATGTTCGTGGTTGTCTGTGTCATCAAAAATTATGTCCGCCTTCGGGGATATGTACCGATCATGGCTGCATCGATCCCTTGACGGACAAACCCTTCGAAGCCAAAGACGGTTATCTCGTCAGCGATAAATTAAGGCAATGCGCGCAGCCAAATGGCTGCAAGTGCGGAGAAAGTGAAATCGAATATCGCGATTATTGTTATAACGATGAACAATATATTTCGATGAAAAGCTGTGTATCGGATAAAAAGCGCATCATTGGTGAAAATAACTATATATCATACGACTGCGAATACGGCGACGCACCATGGTATAATGGCTGCAAGCCTGATCCCGAAATCGATTCTTCACAATATTTTATTCGCGATTGTCTGACAGCAACTGCTTTATATTTTTCGGATCGAGACGTCGATCACCAAGCAGTTCCCGTTTGTATTCAAAAAGAAGGCTGTCAATGTATTCATAATACGTGCAAATACGGCGAGGCTTGTTATAAAGGCCAGTGTATTGACGAATATCCATGTCATGATTTAGCAGATTATGGCGAAAATGAGGATGAAGTCGGCAAATGCCGTCCGTTAAGCCCGGAGGGATAAATTTTGATTGCGCGCCTACTGCCTGACGGCAATACGGCTTGCGAGAGACGTTTCACGAAACGTCTCTGCTCGCTTTGGGGCGACCACATGTGGCCACATGGGGTCGCCCCTACAGCTCGCTTTTTTGTTCCCAGAGGATTGCTCGCCTTGCGACGTGTCACGATACGTCGCTGCGGTTCGCCTGCGCGCCTATTGCCTGACGGCAATACTGCGCGCATGTTTTATATCAGCATCATTTATTGCCCAATTTGTTCCTTCCCCCATTGACGCGTCTCCAGAGCCTTATTAAACTCATCATTATAGTTTTCAGTATAGGCATAACAATTGCCGGTGGGTTCGTCTTTATCCGGACAATCGCTATTTTTGATCTTATCTTTATCACCCTTAGCAGAGTAATAATTATATACCTTATCCATTTTAACGAGGAAGGTTACACAAGACTTCTGACACATCCATATATTATTATGTTTTAAATCCGCCGTGGACTCAATTTTTGTCAATTGATTGCCGCTCCAGTTCATTGCTTCACCAACATATACCGATGTCACTTCTTTCTTTGAACCGCGTTTAATGCCGATGATCATGCCGACATGACCATACATATAGTTGTCGCAATCATATTTATTATCCGATAATTTAGAACAATTATTGCGCACGAGCAAATCTCCCGCCTTGGCATCCTTAAATATGTCATTCAGATCTTTCTCCTTGTCTTCTAAATCACTATAATTAATCGGTATAAAGTCACCTTCATCCAGTGGCTCCATTTTTTTGTATGCCAACAGCAACCTGTTATTCTGGTTGGCAATATCGTTATAATTTATATCTTCAGCTCCAACATTATTAACAATTTCCTCACATTTATAAAACCGTTCTATTTTACCATCAATCTCACACTTTTTTTTATCATCCAGCTCGTGTTTCTTGGCAAAAATATAGGTATTCCAGTCTCCCAAACCGAGATAACCGTTTCGGAATGCCCATGTGACAAATCCCGAACATTCCAAACCGTTGTAGTGATACTCCGATGTGTTGTAAGGAGCCCCCCAAGGAATGACGCCAGTTTTAATAATATGGGAAGACTCATGATTTGTTGAGGAATTATAGACATTCGAAGTCAGATTTAAACCGTGGATATCGACCTTTGTCACATCACCTAACCCATCTTGAGTGAACAAATAATGGCTAAGCATTTTTTCGTGATGAGTTATCCCGTTTGACGTGTACGGAATGTCATAAGGGAACTGCAAAATCAAGAATCGTGCAGCAGCCACGACACTTGCACGTGTACCATAAAACTTGCCATCCTTATCTTTGAACATTTTGGGATGGACATATTTGAGATGCATATCACTGTCGATGACGGCCGTCTCTTTATCGATGACGGCCGTCTCTTTATCGATGACGGCCGTCTCTTTATCATCAAAGATCTGGTCGCCGTACTCATTTTCACCGAATTCTGTCTTACCGCCCAGATTCCAAGTTTTGTTATCTAAATCCTTATCATAGAACGCATTCTGCCCCATTTTAGACTTATCCGATGTCAACTTCTCCCCGGGGCAATAACCATTGCGATAGCCCATGTCATCTGTCTTGATAAACCCGTCCGTATCGAAATAAGGCTTGAGCGTCAGTGTAGCATCATCTGTATCTCCCTTGCTGTTTTTAACTGCGATCTTCACAGTCTTGAGATGTCGGGCATAACCAACAAACTGAACGGTTTCGGTGTTGTCTTTCTTAATAATACATTCGCTCAATTTTCTTGACAGAGTCTTATCACTCTTCCTGCACTTCATTAGGAGCCCGTCCTCATCCTCGGGTATCTCCTCATTCGATGTATTCTCGCCTACTGTTATCGTCCAGTCCAATTTCGAACCGTCCGGACTGGTCGCAACCAGCTTGCCGGAAACGGAGCTGAGCATGACATCCATTGAGCTCGGGCTAAGGGTTACGCGCTTGCAGCTGCCATCGACACATGTCTGTCCTGTTGGACACTCTATGCCTGCGCAGCGATCCTTTGGCTTACACGTATTATCTTCACAGTACTCTTCTTCCTTGCATCTTGACTCGCCGCACTTACAATCACCCGAATCGCTGCAGGTCTCACCGACTTTACAGATGCACAGTCCCGGAACCGTCTTGCAAACGCCATTGTCACAGTACTGCGACTCTGAGTTACAGGCTGGATTGCATTTAATTTCCGGAACATTCGGCTTGCAGGCTCCATCCTCGCAAACCTCATCATCACCGCAGGACGGCGTGCATCCCGGGTCGGTGTTTTCAGACGGAGATCGGCAACTTCCATCCTCACAAGTCTCATAATCACTGCATTCCTCATCACCACACAGGCACTTACCCGCATCGCAGTGTTCACCTTCTGCGCACGTCTTGTCTTTACAGGCATCGTCAGGGGGATCTGATTTTTTTGTGCATTTATTTTCTACGCAGCTCTCATCATCACCGCATTCCTTGTCACCGCAAAGGCATTTACCCGCATCGCAGTGTTCACCTTCACTGCACGTCTTGTCTTTGCAAGGGTCCTCTTCGGGAGGGACGGAAACTTTTTCGCATTTATCTTTCACACAGGATTCGTCTTGGCCGCATTCCTTATCGCCACACAGACACTTGCCTGCGTCACAATGCTCATCCCCCTTGCAAGTCATTGTTTTACATGCATCTTCTTCATGAGATGCACTTGAACTACTGTCCTCGCATCCATAAATAGCAGCCGCACATATTCCCAAAACCAACAGAATCTGTTTTCGCATAAAACACTCCAACGAAATCAGGTCAGCGACAACCAAACACCAGCAACGCTGCACCTCGTATGCTTAATGATCTCACGCGATATCGGGCATAAAAAGCCAAACCAGACCTGGCTGCAAAGGCCTCTTTATGCCCCGAACTCAATTTCTATTATATACAGAGTTATCAGCAATATTCACTTTTTATTTTGTAAACGCACGGACACATATACATCATACACTACACACAAATTATTACAAAAAGAAAAATAACACCACACAACTCATTTTACAACTTGCACATGATATCGATTCCGTATAAATATTTTCAAATATGGGGAAGAAATAATATAATACGAGAAAATATACGATGCAGAACCCCAGTTGTTATTATTTCGCTGTCATATGCTTTCCATCAGCATTTTGATAACATCCTGCAGCAAACAGGCATCACATACTGAAGATACCCCAAATACTGCTCCGAATTTTATACAATTCCGCGATCAGGCTGCGCAAATGCAGACGCAAAAAGCCATTGCAGAAATCAACAAAAAGTACGAAATCATGCATCAGCGCCATCTGCAGAATATGGCCGACAGCGATGCGCGTCTGAACAATTTTCAGAAAAATCCGAACGCCCCCCATAATGGGAAACAGCGGTGCCTGCAGCGATTCCGGGTCCATGCCCGACAAATGGGATGAATATATCAAGGACGTCGATATTGTGCAGAATCCGAATGACGGCGGCAATATATATATTGATAACCAATATAATCATGCCTGGATCAATTCAGCTCGCCTGCGGGCGACCACATGGGGGCGCTCATACGGCTCGCTTGGTTTTGTTCCCATTGGATTGCTCGCCTTGCGACGTGTCACGACACGTCGCTACTGCGCGCCTGCGCGCCTTGGGGCGACCACATGGGGGCGCACATACGGCTCGCTTGGTTTTGTTCCCATTGGATAGCTCGCCTTGCGACGTGTCACGACACGTCGCTACTACGCGCCTGCGCGCCTTGGGGCGATCACATGGGGGCGCACATACGGCTCGCTGCCTGATTTGCTGCGTCTGCCTTGTCCTGCTCGCATCCTGCCTCAGCAATTCATCCTCGCAAGGATGAAATAATTCTGCTAAAATTACCTGCGCAGGCTTAAGAAGCCCAGGGAGGTCGCCATGGCAATGGCAAGCAATATAACAAACCAAACGACGAAGAAAACTAAACGCAATACGAAAGACAGTGTATTCACGCATCTGTTTTCGATTCCGAAATACCAGCTTGAGCTGTATCAAACGCTTCATCCTGAAGATACGAGTGTGGCGGAATCCGACATTGAAACGATTACCCGGGAATGTGTCGTTGCACAGCATGAGCATAACGACCTTGGAATTCTCGTCAAGAATACACTCATGATTTTCGTTGAAGCTCAGAGCTCGTGGTCGCCCAATATTGTGCTACGATTGATGTCTTATGCCATCCAAAGCCTCATGGACTATTTTCGCGAGCGCGATGTATTCCTGCACGGCAATACCAAAGTTTCGTGCCCCAAAATTGAGCTATACGCCATCTTTAGCTGTGAACACAACGATACGCCAGTGACACTTTCACTTCGAAAAGAGTTCTTCCCCAACGGCGAGCACTGCGATCTGGATGCAACGGTCCATGTGATTCAATTTAAAGAAGGAAACATGGACATCATCAACCAATACATCATGTTCTGCAGGGTTTTCAATCAACAGCTCAAAATGTACGGTTATTCTGAGAAAACCATCCGCGAAACACTCCGCATTTGCAGTGACGAAGGAATACTTGCTGAATATATTAAGAAAATGGAGAATGAAATTATGGATATCATGACAACACTATTTGACCAAGAGAATATTACGCGTTTGTACGGTCTGGAAGAACGAAAAGCAGGACGGGATGAAGGACGAAATGAAGGACGAAATGAAATAGCGCTCAATCTCCTTCAGATGAATATGGATATTCCATTCATTCAAAAAGCCACCGGCCTTTCAAAGGATGAAATTCTTAAGCTGAAGGAGAAAGCGGAATAAGGCGGAATTATTCAGCAAACAGGCCATATGCCCTGCCCACAAAGGACAATGCGTTTTACTTTCACAGATTTAGCGCACCAAACTACACACTCTCACATTATCAATGTTCCTTATCCAGTTTGTAGAGCAAAGGAGATTTTGTCCTTAGTTTTAACTCCCTAGGATTACACGTCATGGCATTGAACCGCCACTACGGCTCGCTGCCTGTTTTTTTATCCGTCTGCTTTGTTTTGCCACATGCGCGCCACTCGCGTATGTGCCACAGGCACACAGCGAGTGGCCATAGGCCGTATGCGCAGCGCGCAAAGGCCGAAGCGCAAGGCGTATCGGCAAAGCCGATAGCCTGCGCCCCCAAACTGACAATAACCACGCAATTCATTTGATGAAACGCTCCATGGAACAAATGTACCGCGCAGAGACGCCGCAGACCTTGTCAACGCGAATCATTATATATAGATTGATGTGTGGCAATGGGGCGAGAGATCTCCTGTCAAAACAAAGGTTGAATATCATGAATCCGCATCATTTATTTAGAATCATCCTGACAGCAATCCTACTGTCGGTGATCGTTTTTCCGTTGGAAATTCAGGCGGATCCATTGGTAAATGAAGCGGAATCGGAGGAACAGAAAGCATATCCGAACAACAAACGTCCCGCAGGGTACTGGTATCCTCCCTATCGGATGCGCAAAGTTAGAGCCGCTGGCATTTCGCCGGAACTGATCGAAAAAGTAATTACGATTCGGTATCTGCACGATATGACTCAGTGTTTTGAAGCCGCAATCGCCGAAACTCCGGATATGCAGGGAAAACTGATGCTCAGCCTCATCATGAACAGCGGCGGCAAAGTCACTCAGGCCAAAGTGATTCAGTCATCCATGAACAATGCGCCGTTGGAAGCCTGTCTCGTCGATGCCGCTTTGCATTGGACGTTTTGGACGATGCCGTACCAGAGAGGCAATCCGGACGGTTTTGCCAGAGCAGATATACGTTTGGAATATCCAAGATGATCTGGTTTTGGGCGGTCAATTGCTCAATTTGCGTTTGTATGGGCATTGCGCATCATGGCGAGCTGCATTTGTTGAATAATGATTCTTGACAAAGGGGTGATGCGATGGTTATAAGACAAACAGTTGAGCAATCGTTCAACTATCGAATACATTCACTCAGGAGCAGAAGCCATGACCGACAACTTACGCTGTGACTGCGATATTCTCCATCCGGAAGCTGTCAGCAATGCCAAAGCCGCCATGTTCAGCGATGGCAAGTATGAAGATATTGCTGCCCTGTTCAAGCATTTTTCGGATCCGACCCGCGTCCGCATCCTGCATGCACTGGAAGTAAAGGAACTGTGCGTGTGCGATCTGGCAGCGCTCCTCAATCTGACCAAATCGGCAGTGTCCCATCAGCTCAAGGCCCTCAGGCTTTCGAAGCTCGTGCGCGCACGAAGGGATGGACAAGTCGTCTTTTATTCGCTCGATGATGATCATGTCGCGCAGATCCTAAACGTCGCACTCGCCCATCTGAATGAGGAATAATGCCAGCAAATCCGCAGAATGTGTAAGTATCTTTTTTATTGGTTAAATAGTTGAACATTTGAGCAACCATTGGAGAAACACAATGAGCATAAAATTCAAACTCAAAGGACTTGAATGCCCGAACTGCGCAGCAAAGATCGAAGCCAGGATTCAGGCGCTCGACGGAATTGCCGATGCGAAGCTCAACCTCATGACGCAATCCCTGACGCTTTGTCCGTGTCCGGAGTGCGAATCCGTGGATTTTCTGCCTGCAATAAAAGACATTGTGCATGCCATGGAACCCGATGTCGATGTCATGCATGATACCGGCAATGATGAGAAAACGCAGGCACACACTCATGCACATGACGATGATTCGCGGCGCATGCTCATTTTGCTGCTCATTGGCGGCGTGCTCGGATGTATTTCGGGGATATTGTTTTATGGAAATACCGGATTTCAGACATTGGGAATTGCGGGATTTGTAATCACCTGGCTGATTCTCGGATATCCGGTATTGTTCAAAGCCATCCGAACACTCATTCATGGCCAGTTTTTTGATGAGAACTTTTTGATGTCGATTGCGACAATTGGTGCCTTGTGCATTCAGGAATATCCCGAAGCTGCGGCCGTGATGTTTCTCTATCAGCTCGGTGAATTTCTTCAGGGCAAAGCCATTTCGAAATCGAAAAAATCCATCGAATCGCTGCTGGATATTCGCCCGGATATGGCCTGGACAGAACGCGGCGGGCAATGGGTCGAAGTCCCTGCGGGCGAGATTGCCGTGGGTGAACATATTCTGGTCAAACCCGGAGGAAGAGTACCGCTCGACGGTATCGTCATACAGGGAAATTCCCGTCTGGATATGCGTGCACTGACTGGGGAATCGGTTCCCAAATCCGTTCATGAAGGGGACAGCATTCATTCGGGGAGCATCAATCAGGAGACGTCATTGACCATAGAAGTCACCAAATCCTTTTCGGAATCGACGGCTTCGAAGCTCATCGACCTCGTACAGAATGCATCGGCGCGCAAGTCAGTCACCGAAAGCTTCATCACACGTTTTGCGCGCTATTACACTCCGATTGTCGTTTTGCTGGCCGTTCTGACGGCGATTATACTGCCGACGGCATTTGGTTTTGCGTGGTCTGAAGGTCTCAGAAGATCCCTGATACTGCTGGTGATTTCCTGTCCCTGTGCGCTCGTCATCTCGATTCCGCTGACGTATTTTGGGGGAATTGGCTCAGCATCGCGAAACGGCATACTCATCAAGGGAAGCAACTATCTCGATTTGCTCAGCCGTCTTGAGACTATCGTCTTTGACAAGACGGGAACCCTTACCCGGGGGACATTTGAAGTCACCCATTGTGCGCCAGCGCCGGGAATATCGGAAGAAGACCTGTTGAATGCGGCGAGTCTTGCCGAAACGGAATCGCAGCACCCCATTGCGCGATCGATAATGAAGCGCAATCCCTGCAGCGAACAGCCGGATAAATTTGAGGAAATGGCGGGACTCGGAACGCACGCAACATACAAAGGTTCAGATTATTACGCCGGAAATGCCAGACTCATGCAATCCCTGAATATATCCATCGTTCCCGAGAGTCACATCGGAACGCATGTATATGCTGCGCGAGATGGCCGGTATCTTGGGTGCATTACCATTTCGGATGAGCTCAAACCCGATTCAGCGAGTGCGATTCGTGCCCTTCGGGAACATGGCATTAAACGGATGAGCATACTGACCGGGGATACAGAAGAAATTGCCCGAAGTATTGCAAAGGAACTCGGCGTGGATGACTATCGGGCCGAATTGATGCCGCATCAGAAACTCGAACAGTTCGAAAACATTTCGCAAAACACGAAGACTGCCTATATCGGCGACGGCATCAATGACGCGCCGGTACTGGCTGAATCCGACGTCGGCATTGCCATGGGAGCACTGGGTTCGGATGCAGCGATTGAAGCTGCCGATATCGTTCTGATGTCGGATGCGCCTTCGCAGATCCCGGATGCGATTTCAATTGCCCGTCGGACGCGTCAGATTGTCATTCAAAATATTGTATTTGCCTTAACCATCAAATTTGTCCTAATCATCCTCGGAGCATTTGGGATCATTGATATCTGGCTTGCGATTTTTGGCGATGTCGGGGTCATGCTTCTTGCGTCCCTGAATGCCATGCGCATGCTCCGCTATACCCCATAATTCAGAATCACCAGGATGTACCAAAGAATTCTCATTACCAACCGTTCAGACTGCGCATTCAGGCTCATCCGGGCCTGTCATGCGGAGAACATACAGGCATTTGTGATCGCAGCCCGCGATGATCACAATGAAGTCCTCGAAAAACTTGCGGATAACATCATTTATACCGGGATGAGCCGCGAAGCCTACACTTCGCAGGAGGATATTCTCGAAGCAGCCCATCATTTCGGATGTGAAGCCATTCTGCCGGGGTGGGGATTTTTATCGGAGGATTTTTCCTTTGCCCGCAGGACAAGGCTCATGGGCATCGATTTTATCGGCCCTACATCGAAGCAAATCCAGATTTTCGGCGACAAATTCAAGACAATACAATTTTTTTCGGATGCCCTCGATACCCCGCCGCAGGCATTTGAATGCAGGCATCCGGATGCCTTTGAACGCATCACACAAAGTATTTCTGCGCCTTTTATGCTCAAGAACAGGTTCGGTGGCGGCGGCAAGGATATATCGCGCACCGAATCCGCCGATGAACTGCAAAAACGTTTTGAAGCATTGTCAAAACAAAATCTTCTGAATGAATACTTTGTCGAACCGGCCATCGTGAATGGCCGGCACATCGAAATTCAGTATTTTGGCGACGGCAATGGCTCTGTCGAACTTCTGGGATCGCGGGACTGCACAGCACAGGTCAGTCACCAGAAATGGCTCGAATACAGCTTTGATCTGTCCCGGGCACCCATGCTTCAGTCGCAAGCCCAAAAAGCGGCATCCAAACTCTCGGAAATCCATTACCAGGGCTGGGGAACGCTCGAATTTATCATCGATGCCTGTGGAACTGCGCACCTTCTTGAACTCAATCCCCGGCTTCAGGTTGAACACGGCGTTACTGAAATGACGTCGGGCATCGACCTCGTGCGCACGGCCATTCGACTGAGTCATTCCGGAAAGTACCTTCCGTGCGCTTTATTCGGATCTGCATCACCATTGCCCGATGCCATTGAATTCCGGTTATTTGCCCGTTCAACGGGCAAAATTGAATCCATTGGATTTGACGGTTATGCATGGCCGGATCATCCATTTTCGAATGATCCGCACTTCCGGATTGAATCCTCCTACCAAAAGGGCGATGAAATTACCGGCGTTTATGACGGACTGATCGCCCGATTCATTTTGAATGCCCCAGCGAACGAAGCTCATGATATATTAAAAAAATGGTTATCTTCGTTCCGACTCGAAGGTATCTTGCACAACCTGAATGATCTGTTCACCTATTTGCCCCCGAATACGAATGTCCGATAAACTCTCATCTCCAGATAATTCAACAAATATCAGTTCTCATTCTGCCAGCGGCCTCGTCTGCGAGGGCGGAGGAATGCGCGGCATCTATGTCGCCGGCGTCCTGGATGTTCTCGGTGAGCATCACGTTGATTTTGATGCAGTCATTGGCGTTTCTGCCGGTGCGATTCATGCGAGCTCCTTTTTGGCCGGCCAGCATGGCCGCAGCGTTCGTTTTTATCTGGCCTATTGCCGCGATCCTCGCTTTATGGGATTGCGTTCCTGGCTGCGCACGGGGGATTTTGTCAGCTATTCCTTTTGTTACGAAGAGATCCCCGAAACCCTCGTGCCCTTTGATTTTGATGCTCTGGAATCGTCGAAATCGGCCTTTTACATTACGAGCACGGACGTCGAAACCGGTCAGCCGTATTACCATCGGACGAACACCATTCGCGGTCCGGAAATGCAGTGTCTGCGGGCATCAGCCTCTCTTCCGCTGGTGTCGAAGATCGTGGAGTTCAATGGTCACAAACTTCTGGATGGCGGAACCTCCGACAGCATTCCAATGGAATACCTGAGGGAACAGGGTTACCGAAAGACCGTCGTCATTCTGACGCAAGTGGCTGGCTATCGAAAGAAACCAGAAAAGCTGCGCCTTTTTGATCTCATCTATCGCCGTTATCCTGCCTATCTTCATTCCATCAAAACGCGCCACGAACGATACAACGCCACGCTCGAAAAGATCGAAGCGCTCGAAAAATCCGGGGATATCTTTGTTTTCCGGCCGAGCCACAAAGTGAAGATCAAACGCCTGGAGCGCGATGCCACGCGGATTCTCGACATGTACGAGCTCGGCCGTCACGATGCGCTGACGCGCCTGGACGAACTCAGGCAATTTTTATCGTCGCCAGCCGGACAACCCGAGACTCTTTCCGACGAAAAGACTGAATAGTACAAGATCCGGAGCGCCGACAGGTGCGGGAGGCAAAGGGAATGGCCCTTTGCGAACTGAGGCGAATTGTGTGGATTCGGGGCGTTGCGGGGGCGTATCGTCTTGAAATCCCCCCGCATCGGGGGTAGGCGCGTATTTGCGCAGCAAATAGCGCCGCAGGGGGCGTGGCCCCCTCAAACATAAAAAAAACAATACCTTACGTCTCGGCAGCCAGTTTTCCTTCCGGCATTTTCAGGTTGTCCTCGAGCAGCGTCGAGAGACTGTTTGCCTCGCCGACGACCCAGATCTTGCAGCCAGGATTGAAGATGGTATCTGCCTTTGGACTCATTTCGACGCGTTCATCGACTTCGATGCCGATGACCAGACATTTATTGCGCTCGCCGATACCGCTTTCGCGGAGGGTTTTGTAAGCAAAACCGGAATCATCGTGAATGGGGATTGCGATGCAGCGAAGATTGGCTTCGTCCGTTCGACGTTCCGATAGTCCGCGCGTAAATGCGCGCATGGACTGGATATGCAGCTTCTTCATGGAAATATCGTACGGAGCACGGGTCAGCGACTTTAAATCCTCGATTTTGCCGACGATAAAGATGGTATCGTCCAGCAGAATTTTTGCATCACCGGCCGGAATGTTGTCCGAGAACTCATCGCCGTGTTCAATGCGGATGATGAAGAGTCCGTGTTTTGCGCGGAGATTGAGTGATTTGAGGGTTTTGTCGAGGAACGGAGAATCCTCATCGATGCGGACGCGTGCGACGGAAAGATCGCCCGAAAGCCAGTCACCTTCGCGGATATTGGTCAATGAAGCCAGTTCATCGCCGGAAGACCGATCGCCTTCTTCCTGTTCGGCAAGTTCAACTTCGTTGTAATTGAACAGGAATTGGCGCTCGAGACGAATATAATTCGAGAAAATGCCTTTGAAGTAAGTCACGATCAGCAATACGGCCACACCAATTGCGATGCTCACGATACGATCGAACGGAGAATAGGCAATCACAGCAAAAGCAATCAATGCGATGACGACAAGAAATCTTATCATGCGCAGAGTATTGAGCAGATTGCGCTGATCTCCCTTGAGCAGAACCACAAAAAATGCGCGCTGCATATTGCTGCGCCGAACGATAAGTGCGCTCAAAAACGGCATCATGCCCAGGAGCATGACCCCAAAACAGACGCCCCGACTGATGAGTCCTGCATATTCATAATCAATACCTGCGGCATAGGCATCGACCTTTGGTTCGATAAAACCACTGATGAGTGCGATGATACCGATATTCAGAACAGCCAGAATAAACGTTTCGAAAATGAACTGTTTGAGCAGAATCGCACGTCGGTTAGGAGATTTATGTTCTGACTCAGTTTCGGAATTGTCTGCTCGATTGACAATTTTTTCGGGCAGAATTTTTTCGAGTTTTTCGGTAAGCCAGCCCGCTCTCTTAAGTACCATCGGCATCGAAATCGTCGTAATCACGCAGACGACGATGACGACGGGATAGAGATAATCGTCCAAAACGCCTTTGGCGATACCGAGACTTGCAATAATAAACGAGAATTCACCGATATTTCCGAAGCTCAGTCCGGCATGAACCGAATCCCGCAGTCCCCGTCCGGAAGCAAAGACGCCGATCATCGCCATGATTGGCTGAATGATGATGACGACGGCCATAGCCATCAGTATGGTTCCCCAATGATCGAGAATGACCGACGGATCGGCCAGCATTCCGACCGAAACAAAGAAGATGGCTCCGAACAGATTTTTCAGGGGTGCCATGAGGGTTTCGATGCGATGTGCTTCTGTCGTCGTTCCAAGAATAGAGCCAATGACAAAAGCGCCCAATGCCGTCGAAAGACCAGCTTTCTCGGCGAGCATGACCATGCCCAGGCATAATCCAAGAGAAATGATTAACAGGAGTTCATCCGTCAGATGGGATTTCAGTTTTCGGAGCAGCGACGGAACCAGAAAGATTCCGCCCAGGAACCACAGCGACATAAAGAATATGACGCGCATGATCGAACTGGAAACCTCCCGGGCCAAAGACTCACTCTGGCTCAGAGCCAGCATCGGCAGAATGACCATCAGCAAGATGGCAACAATATCTTCGACGACCTCGACACCATAGACGATATGCGTAAACGGCTGACCTTTGAGCATGAGCTCCTCGAAAGCCTTGACCGCAACCATCGTCGAAGAAATCGCCAGCATTCCTCCCATGAAGATGCTCTGTGTCGTACTCCAGTCCAGGATTCCGCCGAGTCCAAACGATGCCAGCATTACCCCGAACAGAATCGACAATGCGGTGATTGCTCCCGTCTTTCCAACCTTGAGCAGACTCTTGAAATTGAATTCCAGCCCCAATGCGAAAAGCAGGAAGATGACGCCGATTTCCGACCAGGTATGAATACTGTCATTATCGGTTACGCTCGGAAGAATGGAAATATACGGCCCCGTCAACAACCCGGCCAAAAGATAACCGACGATGACCGGAAGCTTTGTAAGCTTGCAAATAATCGACGTACAACCGGCAGCAACGAGGATCAGTGCCAAATCGGCAATCAGGGGAAATTGAGACATTCTGATTCAAACGAAAAAAAGTACACCCACCAACTACAAAGGCGGACATGTAAGCGTATATTAAACCAACGTTAATTCTCTCTGATGCAGATTTTGCAGCAGATACCCCCTCAGCGGGGAAGAAAAACCAGATCGATCAAGGTGATCATCAGGGCTCTGAGTGCAGACCCTTATTAAAAATTTTTTCAATACGCCTGCTTTGAACAGGAATCAAGCATCTGTAACATTATAATGTGACCGATTGTCTTTTTGGTGCTTCAGAGGGTGGGGTTATCATGCCCCAGACAGGGTCTGAAACTGGGGCATACGAAGCATTTCGGACTGAATTGATCAAGTATTACCGGCTGTTCGTTCTTTTGGAGAGCAAAAGAAAAGATCACCCATCTCCTTGCAAAACCATATTATGCGGTGACTTTTCTCACTGAGAAATTGTTCAAATTCCTGGACGGGATTCTATTTTGCATATATGATGAATTTGGGTTTTAGTGTGTTTAATGAGAACTCCAAATCACGAGGAATCGATATGGCAAATGCAATTTTCTTCCCGGTATTGGCAGATTTATCGATGGCATCTCACCAACACGTTCTTCCTCCCGCGGACAGCTGGAAAGCGCCGCAGCAGGAGGGCAAGGAACGCAAGGACAATTATGTCAATGGCGTCACCCAGAGCAAATGGGGCATGGGATATGATTTTGCAGACGGTTTCATGACCTATTTCAAAACGCAGGATGCCCATACCTATCATACGTCGACAGCTTCGACGATGACAGTAGCCTACAAAACCTTCATCTATACGATGATCAGTGCTGTGGATTTTGCCTTCAACCAGTGGCGTCTGACCCTGAAATTCAGCGATCTCAAGATCAACGGCCCAGTCGTCGTCGGCAAAAGGGGCTGCCTCAAGGCGGACGGAAAGTTCTACGATCTCTTCAAGAGCTATCCGGGACATTCCGCATTTGTCCTGCGCAAACACTATGCAAAATGGCGCGATGCCGTCGGCAAGGGCGTCGAAAACTGCCTGAAAAAATACATCGATAACGTCATGGTTCCCGGTTTTCCATGGTATCCGGCCTATGCCGCCTTCCCGGCTCCCGCCGCAGCCCCGATGCCCAATGTCACATGGCCGCTCATCTCATGCCCTTCCTTCGGTTTGCCCAATATCACCGTTCCGGAGATGCTCAAAAAGGCTATGCTCAAGGAATTCGACGATGATGTCGCCGAAAAATGCCACGACGAAATTCACAAGTCCGTGTTTGAAGCCATCGCCATGACACTCGCCCCTGCATTCCTCATCTGGGTTTCGACGCAAACGATCAATGGCGTCATAGGAAGCGGCCAGATTCCTACATTTGCACCGCCCGTCGTGCCGGCAGGCCCCGTCGTCAACGGTTCTACGACACCATCCCCCGCCGGAAACCTCGTTCCATAATCATTCATCCCCTCGCCAGAGGGGATTTTTTTTGCCTTTTCTGAGCGCAGCTATGCGGGCATTCGCCCGCATACGCTTTGCGAAAACGCCTATTGCCCTGCAGGCAATACGGCGTTTTTTCTGCATATCCCAATCCTCGCTATCGCTTGCGCAGCAATCCAAGCAATTCGATATGCCGCGTCTGAGGCATCATATTAAAGCCCTCAATGCGCTCCAAAACATAGCTTTCCGACAATGCCGAAACATTCTGTGCAAACGTCTCGGGACTGCAGCTCATATAAAAGATCGCAGGAGGCTTCATCGCAAGAAGATGTCTGATCACGTTTGTACTCAAGCCCTTGCGCGGAGGATCGACGAGAACCACATCGGGTTCAGGCCATTGAGGCCACACTTTTTCCAAATCCATGACCTCAAAATGCGTATCGAACGGATCATTCTGAGATACCAAACGGGCTGCTTCGATTGCAGATTCGCTGAATTCTGCACCATACAAGGATTTGGCGGGCGCAAACGTCCGTCCGAATGCACCAGCACCGCAATAGAGATCCCACACGACGTTCGCCCGCATGTTTGCCCATTCACGAGCCGACTGATAGATTTTTGCCGCAATCTCCGTATTGAGCTGCGTAAATCCAGACGCCGAAAACAGCGAAGCTGTCGATCCATGATGTTCGGTCAGGCGCGAAACTCCGCAAATCGTCTGCGACGGCGCCACCCGAATGGCATTGTTCGGGGAATCATTCAGAGAATAGCTTACGCCGCGAACCGGCGAAAACGCCATGAGCCGCTTTGCGAATGATTCCAGCCAAACCGGCGGATATCCTGCTGCACTTTTACAAACCAGGTCGACCAGAACCTCGCGATTTTCATTGGCAAACAACGATACATAGCGAAGCGCACCCGATATCTGGACGACCGGCTTACATGCGGGGATCCGCAGATCATTGGTCGCCCGGACGACCTGTTTGATGATGGAATTAAGGGGCATGCGAAGAATCGGACAAAATGTCGTCACAATGACATCGTGTGAACGCGGCTTGTACGACCCCAAAACGAGTCTTCCCCCTCTTTCGGCAGCCACCAAATCCGTGCGGTTGCGATAATTCAGGGTACCTGCAGGAGAATGAAACGACAGACTGTGAATATAATTAACGCCCGCTTTTTGAAGTGCATTCAAAACAAACTGCGTTTTGAGTTTCTGTTCAAGCGCATCCGAAACATGCATCAACGGACATCCGGAGCATCCGCCAGCCACAGGCCATGCGACGCCGCAAGGCGGTTTGACGCGATCCGGCGAGATATTATTGAGCAATCCATCACACCGCCCCCATCCCTTCGGTGCATGAGGACTGATATGTTCGATATGATAATGAATTTCTTCTCCCACCAATGCCCCGGGCACAGAAATGGCGATGCCCTTTTCATTGATGATCACCCCATTGAATTCATCATCGTATTGAGTAACGGTCCCTTTTTCCATATTGCATTAATCGTGAAAATCCTCACCGGATTCATAGCGGCGCAGCACGCGTCCTGCAGCAACCGCTTCAGCAACGCCGGCATTATAAAGGATTTCGCTGTTGAGCAGTTCGCCCTGGGTAGCAGCAATAAATGCCGCCGTCAAAACAGCATTTTTGATTTCACCGCCGCTCATTTCCAGTTCCGAAAGCCACTCATAATCGATGGGTTCGGCGGTCACGATTTCGGGGGGACACATATAGCGCCACAGCCGCTCGCGCTCCGGCTGTTTAGGCATCGGGAAATATACCTTGTAGGTAATACGTCGTTCAAAAGCAGGATCGATGGCATTTTTGAGATTTGTCGTCAGAATGCTCACGCCTTCGTATCGCTCGACGAGCTGCAGCAATACGTTGACGCTCATATTGGAATAACGATCATTCGATTTTGAGACGTTTGCCGTACGCTTGGTAAACAGTGAATCTGCCTCATCAAAGAGCAGAAGCTGCATATCCGGCCGCGCCTGTTCGAATATCGTCGTCAGATTCTTTTCGGTTTCGCCGATATATTTATCGACCATGGTAGCGATATTGATTCGCATCAGCGAAAGCCCCAGTTCGTGCGCAATTGCTTCGGCGCTGTGGGTTTTACCGGTTCCGGGTTCGCCGTCGAAGAGCGCGATGACGCCCGTACCGCGCCGGATGCGCTTGGAAAGGCCCCATTCATAAAGAACGCGCCGACGATTGATGGCCGAACCGATAATCTGCTTGATCTTCTCCATGATATCATCGCTGACGATGACATCCGTCAAATCGATCTCCGGATCGGACACGAAGGCCAGATTGCCGATATTCTTTGTGACCTGAACTGCAGCAGCCTTTTCGAGTGCAGAATTGGTCACTTCAATGCGATGTTCATTGGAAATATTTTCGGAATAATACGCAAGCTTTGTCGCTTTCTGAATCTGAAAAGGCTGCAGAGCCATGCGCTGACTCAAAGCGACGACATCGATATGCTGAGGATCCAGGTTGGGCAGATTCAGGTGCTGCAGCCAGAATGAAACAGCACTGTCCTTGAGGTTCGCGTCCATCTTGGTTTTAAACGTGACGTAAGGTTCAATCACGGGATGAACCTTAACCGCAAGTTCCACGCAAAACGCGCATACGACCGGCTGAACAGCCAATTGGCGAGCAAATATGGAAGCTGTCCGTTCCTCGGTCAAAAGAGGACCGGCGTCGCGCACACAGATGAACGCGTTCATCAGCGAGGCATCGGTAAACAGAGATTTGAGATATTCCTCGCAATCCGTCGGATGGATTCCAGCCAAAGGACTCCCCTGCAGAATGATCACCGGACGATTCAGGCGCGAAGCGACAATTTTGACGAGTGTTGCACGTCCGCTTCCGGGCAAACCCTCGACCAGAAATGCCAGAGATGGAATAAAGTCGAGGTTTTCATGGCGCAGATTGTGCTGTTTGTTCAGGCTGGGTCGTTCGAGATAGTTGCGAATAATGTCGAATGTTTTTTCGTGCGTATCGGCCATGAAGGTATCCGGCGCAAGATCGGGAATGACGAGTTCCGCATATTGCGTCGATGCCACCGAAAGCGACATGACCCCCACAAACTGACGAATAATCTGTTCCGAAATAATGATTTCGAACGAAAGCGGCTGAGTCGGTACAGATCCCTGAACAATCCTGAACAATCCGGCAGATGCCATCACGGACGAAGGCGCAAGGCGTGCCATCAAATCTGCACGTTCCTGAGGATTTGTGCAGAAGAAGCGCATCAGTGTTCCCGAACTCATATAGACAATGGTCTGCTGGTCCCAGGTGGAGCGCATGGCATTCCGGAACTCAGGATCTATCTCGAATCCTGCCATCAGCCAAAGCAGGAGCAGATCGATATCATCCAGATAGAATCTGTTTTTTATCTGAAAATCAGGAAGCGTAACGCCTTGTTTTTGGGCAGAGTCATAATCGATCGCCAAAATGTTCTGAAAGCGCTCCAAAAAACAATCCGAAAGATACTTATTCTCCGGACCACCCGTCACATTTTTGTCGATGTACTCAAGACACCTCGCCCAATCTCCGAACAATTTAGTGATTCTGCCGGCGTGCGCTGCGCAATGATACGATCTGATTTCTGCTTCATCACTGGAATTGATCCCAATGGGGACGATGGGATCATTGAAAATCTCGAAGATGGCCTCGATGACGGGATCCGGGCCCGGCTCGACGATTTCATCGTCTTCATCTGCGACAGGCGTCGTCACCTGTTCGATGGTTTTGGGAACAAATGCATTGTTGTTGTCGGACAGGGGCTGTGGTTCAAGTGCTTCGTCCGGAAGCTCGAGCCGATGGTACCAGTCACGAACGACGTTCCAAAGCCACACGTGATTGGCGGCATCGGAAAACCGGCTTAAAATATCAGCATTTCCGAGTTCCGACACCAGATGATGAATCATTTCCGGCGTGATTCTTTTATCGACAATTTCCTCTTCCGGAACAAAGATATTCTGCAAACACGGCGGTCTGTCCTGAACATGATTGCGAAAAACACCGGAATACCGTTCCAGCCGTTCACTGGCCTGAATGTTGGTAAGGGCAGTACCTTTTCGGCGGCTGATTTTTTGACTCAAATCCCGGGCAGGCCCGGTACCGGGTAAATAATAATTCGGCGTATAATCGAGTTTTTTGGGAACAAATTGTTCCTTTGGGGATTCATCCTGCTGATGAGCCGCGAATCTTGCTGCTGCAGCCCCTGTTGCATTCATATCCCCCTGCGCAGCATCAGAAGACAGCTTATTGGTGTTATCTTCCTTCGGCATGAAAAAGCCGCGTTTTCTGCTCAAGCCTTTAATATTGATATTTTGGGGAGGCTCTTGCCGCTGCTGTGAACCGGAGTCTGTTTCGTTTTCGTCCGATACACTTTTATTGGGATTTTCCCTGAATGTTCCGCGTTTTCGGACCAAACGCACGCCCGAATCGAAGAGCTGGATCGCCTGAGGATTGGAATTTTCTCCAGAGGGCGACGATTCTTCGGTTGAAATATCGGCATTCTGCGTCATCTCAGCGACGACGGGGCTATTCTCTTCATCTTTCTTCTTTCGCGAAACACGTTTGGGTTTTGTTTCTTCCTGTGTATCTGTATCTATTTTCTTTCGGGAAGTGCGTTTTGGCTTAACTTCAACATTTTCATCCGTGTTATTTTTCTTTGCGGCCATATATCACCCCAAAAACAAAATAGGCGCGAAAGAAATCGCGCCCAAATCAATAGAAACCGAACATCCATGCAGCGAGCTGCCGAAAAGGCCGGCAGCCGAATGATTATTTTTTGCGCTCTGTGATGAGGAATTCAACACGACGATTGAGCGCACGAGCTTTGCTCGTCTTGGCCGGATCCAAAGGACGATCGGGGCCGTAACCGACAGCACTCAGTTTTTCGGCCGGAACGCCCTGTTTGATCAGGTAATCGACGACGGCCTGTGCTCTCTGACGGCTCAGGACGATATTGTGCTCATATTTGCCGGTATCGTCCGTATGACCTTCGACCGACAGGTGCTTGATATCCGGGTTTGCGAGAATAGATGCTGCGATCTGATTGAGCAGGGAGTTGGATTTCTTCTTAATAGTGGCTTTGTTGTTATCGAAATAAATCTTATCCTTGATTTCGATCTTGTCATCGAGCACGAAGACGACCTGTTTACCCTTATCGGGGCAGCCATCATCATCTTTATAACCGTTGATGGTTTCAGGTTCTGCCGGGCATTGGTCAGTTCCGCGGCAATACTGGGCATACTGTTCGAGGAGTCCCTGTTCTGCGACCCAGGGATCGCAGATACCATCGTGATCATTATCGGGATCCGGGCAACCGTCTTCATCTTCGAAGTCATCGAAATCTTCAGCAACATCCGGGCATTTATCGGTTCCGGCGCAGAAGTAGAGCTCAAACAGCCCCAGTTCTTCGACGAATGGATCGCAGAGGCCATCGGCATCCTTGTCACCGGTCGGACAACCGCTGAATTCATCATCACCGGCAAGTTCCGGACAACGGTCTGACATCTTGCAGGCATACTTGTCGGCAATCGCCTGATCCGTAATCCAGGGATCACACCATTTATCCTTATCGGTATCGGGATTCGGACATCCGGAGAAATCGTCCACGCCAGCGACATCCGGGCATTCGTCGGTCATCTTGCAATTGTATTTTGCAGCGATTTCGGGATCGGTAATCCAGGCATCGCACCAACCATCGCTGTCGGTATCGGCTATCGGGCATCCGGAGAATTCATCGAGGCCAGCATCATTCGGGCATTCATCGGTCATGCGGCAATCGAATTTCGCAGCGAGTTCCTCGCTGGTGAGCCATGGATCGCACCATTTATCGCCATCGGAATCGGGTGCAGGACATCCCTCGAATTCTTCGACACCGGGCAGATCGACGCATGCATCATTGCGATCATAGATGCCATCGCCGTCGGTATCTTTATTGGCGGGCTGATATTCGATACCGAACAGGACCCGGTATCTCGGATTCTTTGTACCATCGCCGATACCGGCACCGGCACCTGCAGTCAGGTTCAGCCCGATGGGCGTATTCAGTTTTGGACCGAGCAGGAATTCGGCAGCCTGATAACGTCCCTGAGTGGCTTTCTTGCTCATCGGGGTTTCGCCATAGATTTCGCCCTTGATATCCAACCAGTCTTTGACAGCATGGTAGTTGATACCAAATCCGTAATTAAAGCCGTGGGACGATGTATAATCGATGAATTCGGCTTTTTTGCGGAAAGTGAATCCGGCATTGAGCATCATTTCGACCGGACCGATTTCATAATCGAGTGTGATATAAGGTCTTCCCCACATGGAAACATCGCCGATCAGAGCGGACTGCTTTCCCGTAGGCATAGACAGAATGACGCCGGCACCCAGTCCAAATCCGCTGTAGTCCTCGCGTTTGAGGATCGTACCTTTTGCACGAACCTGTACATCACCCAGAACGCCGGTTTCTGCTTTTGGAATGCCGGTTTCGGGAATTGCGCTGTAGTACTGGTAGTATTTATTGTAGTGTTCGTAGGCAACAAAGGGCACAGAAACTCCGACTTCGAGGAAATTCAGTACGCCGATTGCAGCAGAAAGGTTCATCGAAACGAGATGAGCGAGTCTTGCATTATCGGTATCATCCCCTTCGTAGGATAATTTGAGCGGCGTATTCGCATAATCGGTCATCAGTTTGATGTCGTATCCCAAATGCTCGAGCGTTTTGGATGATTCAACGCTAAAGACGCCTTCACTTCCGGCGATGGAATAAAACTGACGCACATCAAAGCCCTCAGCATAGGCTTGAGAGCTCACGCAAACTGACAACAGCGCTGCAAGGATACAGCGGTTAAATCTATGGTTCATGATATCTCCTCCGGTTATACCGAGATCAAACGCGTGTATTCTACTCGATCGACCCCCCTCATGACTACATTTTAATGATTAATGATTAAAAATGTTCGTTTTATTGGGTAATGAATGCATGCAAAACATTGGATACTGCGGCCACATCATCCAAAGTGACGACAAAAGTAACGGCATTGGGCTGTGTAAACAGAGCAATCACCCCGACACCGAGTTCAGATACGGCCTGATTCATCTTCCGGATAATGTCGGTACACCGACCGATATCCAGTCCGACAGCAGTCACATTGCGCACATCACATCTGATGCATCCGGCATGAGCGGGATCGATCCGTGCTTTTAATGCATCCTCGTCGGGACAGTTCCAGATATCGAGCAGTGCGTCGATTCCCCCGTTTGAAGCGACCATATCCATGACTCTTGCACCGTCACAGTGTTCGAGGATATCGAGGAAATCAGCGGTATTTGTGTCATTCATCCGTACGAACATCGTCTTTTTTGCAGTCACGATGGCCGTGGGATGAATCTGTGCGGCCTTGAGTGCGTAATCTGGCCATCCATCGGGACGAATCAGTGTTCCCGAGGATTTTTCGGCATGCGATTTTTTTGCATAGAGTGCGATCTGATGGCGGTGCGCATAGAGCACTGCCTCGTCGTGCAAAACCTTTGCACCGTGCTGAGCCATTTCGATCATCTCTGCGCTCGACAATTCATCGAGTTTTTGGGCATCGAGCACGACCTTGGGATCGGCGGTATAGACGCCGTCGACGTCGCTGTAAATCTCGCAGGATTCGGCAGATAGCGCACCTGCCAGTGCGATTGCCGTCATATCCGACCCCCCGCGCCCGAGCGTCGTGATTTCATTTTTATAGCTGGTTCCCTGAAATCCTGCGACGATCACGATTTTATTGCGTTCGAGCTCATCCTGAATCCGATAGGGACGAACGGAAATGATCCGGGCATGGGAATGCGAATCGGTCGTAATGATGCCGGACTGGCTGCCTGTAAAACTGATGGACTGCGCGCCGCGTTTTTGAATGGCAATCGAGAGCAGAGCCATCGTCGTGCGTTCCCCGGTGCTGAGCAGCATATCGAGTTCTCGCGCGGGCGGTTCGGGTGTAATCTGCCTGGCGAGTCTGAGCAGTTCATCGGTTTTGTTGCCCATGGCTGAGACGACGACGACGACGCCATAGCCGTCTTTCTGTCTTCTGACGACGCGATCCGCGATGGCCTCCAGTTTTTCGATAGTAGCAACGGAACTGCCGCCATATTTTTGAATGACGATGGGGCGGGAATGTTCATCCATAAACACGCATCCTCCCTGAAAGAGCGCGTCGCGTATTGCCATTTTGGCAATAGCGGCGCGAAAAAGCCACCGTATTTCGACGCAGTCGAAATAGGTGGCATTCCCAAGAAAAAGATTATTTTGTCACGAGATGCGTTCTTCCGCAGCGCGGGCACTGCACTTCGAGCGTATCTGAATCCTGCCACAATTCCTTTTGCTGTTCTTCGGGCAGGCTGAAGATCATCTGTCGTATCTGCTGCAAATCGCAGCGGCATCCATAATAGAACACGGCTTCATGCATGAATTTGAGGTCGCCGATCATGGTACCGATATTGTCGCCCTTTGCGGCAGCAAATCTGGCTTTAATGATGCTGGCCTTGTCGTTCGTTTCGTCGCCGGCGACGATCTGTGTACTGACATCGGATTCGCGCATAAGTTCGTGGAAAAGTGCGAACAAATCAGGTTCCGAGAGTCCTTTTACGATATCCCACTCGGCATTGGGCATGCTCAGAGCCATGAGCGCCTCATTTCCGGAGATGGCGATGCGTGCGGGGAGCTGTTCGGATTCGTCGAAGTACTGTTCGACGAGGAAATGCGTGGATTCTGCGCAAGGAATCAGCGAAGTCTGGCGAACGGGAGCATTCGGAGCGACGCGCTGAACGGCGAAAAGGCCGACGGGATCGCTTGCCGCAGCCGCATCGAGCGAGCTGAATCTTGCGCACACCATTCCTTCGGGTTCGACGCCGCAGAAGATGCCCCAGGGTTTGAGGGGAATGCGAATCGTCCATCCCCACATGTCGCGTTCGACCTGTGACTCTGCGGCCAAAGTTGCCGCGACGATCAGATCATCGACCTCGTGCTGCTGCTGTTCCGAGAGCATGTGCTGGGCCAGTGAGTAGGTTTCGAAATATTCGCGCCGGGAGGCGAAGAGTTTGTCCAGAGCGGACGTATAGACCCAGGATATATTCTTGGATTCCCAGAGAAAACGGCGATACAGCGCAAGCGGTCTTTCCATGATAGCCTATTTTACATCATTAATAAGTATTGGTCAGGACTGAGTTCAGGTGGAAGAAGCATGGGGCAGAAATAAGAGGGATAATAGAGATAGGGTGAATTGGAAGTAATTTTGGAAAGGAAAAAGTGAAAGGATGAATGCTTCTCCCGCCTGAACCCGGTCGATGACAGCAAATATCCCTGAAAAGGGAATATAAGCATAGTCCAATGACAAAAAATCGTGCAAGTTTTTTTGAAATAAAAGAGGCAATTTAGTTTTCAGGATGCTTGACATCAAACCGGTAGGGCATTAAAGATCAAAGGCTTGCGCTACAAAAGCAACGCGCCGGCATGTCTCATATTTTGGAGGATGATTATGGCTTGTTCGAGCAAAACCCTTTTGCTTTGTGGGATGGTGTCACTTCTTGGACTGATTGGCTGTTCAGACAACAGTACAATCACTCCTTCACAGAATACATGCGATCCTGCGACGTATCCTCAGGCTTGTGCCGATTCGATCCATGTGTTTTGTGATCCGGCGACACGCATTATCAGCTTTGATTACTGCACATGCAATGCGGAAGGGACCGGATGTGAAGGTACCCCTCAGCAACAGAACAACACCACATGTGACCCGGCCAGCTATCAGACACAATGCACTGATAACATCCTTCTGAAATGTGATTTCAGCGCAATCAACAATGCCTATCAGATTATCGCGACCTACTGCGGGGCCGGGTGTGCAGCAGACGGTGTTTCGTGCAATCCCGACAACAAGCCGCCGGTCATGGAATGCAATCCATCCGTGTATGCACCGAACTGCTCGAACGGGGTTTTGGTCAAATGTACTGCCGAAGGCAAATATGCGACCGAGACATGCGAATGCAACGAAGCCGGCAACGGCTGTAAGGAAGCGGCTCCCGTGACGACATGCGATCCGACGACCTACGTCCAGACATGCGCGAACGGCACACTGACCTATTGTGAAGGCACGCAGATTACGACGAAATCGTGCGAATGCAACGAAGCCGGCAACGACTGCAACAATGCCGAGCCGCCCGAATGCGATCCTGCAGGATTTGCCAAGACCTGCACCGACGGAACGCTGACGGTATGCACGGCAGCCGGGAAATTTGCTAAAAAATCCTGTGAATGCAACGAAGCCGGCAATGACTGTGCAGCTCCTGCCCCCAAACCCGGAGCTCCCGAAGTCGTTTCATGCGGAGCGCTGAGTGTTTCGGGTTCCGATGAATGCGAAAAAACAGGTTCGGGCAGCAAAATCGTGCTTCGCGGCGACGTCCTTGCCCTCGATAAAACCTACGAAGGCGGCAGCGTCGTCATCGAAAACGGCAGAATAACCTACGTCGGCTGCGAACCGCAGACGGACGGTGCCACTGTCATTACCTGCCCCAACTCCGTCATCAGTCCGGGTACGATCAACGGCCACGAACACATCACGTATTCGAACGGCAAACCGGGTTCGTGGGGAGAGGAACGCTTCGATCACCGCCATGACTGGCGAAAGGGCAAAAACGGCCACAAGAAGGTTCCCGGCCCGGGAACGGATGACAACATGGTCATCGAAGTACGCGCAGCCATGGCCGGAACGACCTCCATCTTTGGTTCCGTCGGCAATGACGGTCCAAAATTCGCAGGTCTGGTGCGCAACCTCGATTACCAAGAAGACAAAGTCGACGGCGTGCGCGCCAAATATCAGACATTCCCGCTCGGCGACAGCGATGGCAAACTCCTGGACAGCGGCTGCGATTACAAATATCACAACAGCGTGACCAAATTTGACGCCAGCTGTCCCTACGGTCCGCACATTGCCGAAGGCATCAACCAGGCAGCCCTCAACGAGCTGCGCTGTCTGAGCGGCGAAGGCGCCAAATCCTACGATATCTTCAAGCCCAATACCGCCGTCATTCACGGCATCGCCGCGACGCCCGACATGGTCGCCAAGATGGCCGAAAACGAAGTCAAACTCATCTGGTCGCCGCGCACCAACATTTCCCTTTATGGCGATACCGCCCAGGTCACGATGTACGACAAAATGGGCGTCACCATCGGTCTGGGCACCGACTGGATCTATTCGGGTTCGGCCAATATGCAGCGCGAATTTGCCTGCATCGACTACCTGAACAAAAATCATTACAACAGCTACTTCAGCGACTACGATCTGTGGAAGATGCCGACCTACAACAATGCCGTAGCCTTCGGCATGGCCAAATCGCTCGGTCAGCTCAAACAGGGGTTGTTCGCCGATATTGCGATCTACCGCACAACAGCAACACGCAAAGCCCATCGTGCCGTCATCGAAGCCGACAACGGCGACGTCCTGCTCGTCATGATCAACGGCAAGATAGTCTACGGCAATGCCAATCTCATGAGCAGCGGCGTGGATGTTACGGTCTGCCAGGAATCCAAGAAATTCGACATCACCGCCAACGGTGCAGTAGCCAACGGCGTCACGTTCTCATCGCTTCAGAATGCCGCCAAATATCCGATGTTTTTCTGCGAAGAAAGCCTGCCTTCCAATGAACCGACCTGCGTTCCCAAACGCACACGCAGCACCGATACATCGAGCCAGCAAACGACGATGTACACCGGCGTAACCAGCGAAGGCAATGATTCCGACGGCGACGGCATTCCGGATGCCAGCGACAACTGCCCGAACATCTTCAACCCGGTCCGGCCGCAGGATACCGACCGCAAGCAGGCAGACTACGATGGCGATGGCCAGGGCGATGTCTGCGATCCCTACCCGACCTGCAAAACCAACGATTCTGCGTGTGCAACCATCAATCCTCAGGACAAGGACGGCGACGGCATCAGCAATGCCGTGGATAACTGCCCGAGCGCAGCCAATGCGGATCAGAAGGATTCCGATGGCGACGGCTTTGGCGACGCCTGCGACAAATGCGCGAATGAAACAGGCCCGGATGAAGGATGCCCGATCAAGCTGAGCGTCGAACTGACAGAACTCCAGGAAATCCGCAATCAATACATCGCGGGATCCCTGAATCTCGGCGGCACCATCGCTGTCGAAGGCATCGTCACCGGCATTGAATTCACGAAGAGCGGCTTCTTTATTCAGGATGACAAGGATCCCGCCGGCATCTACGTCGACGACAGCAATGCCGCTTCATCCGTGGCCGTCGGCGATCTGATTCAGGTCGAAGGCCAGACCGAAGATAAATACAGCATGCTTCGCCTGAACAATGCAAAAGTCATCAAAGTCGATTCCGGCAAATCCGTCGAACCCGTCGTCGTCACCGTTCCCGATATCGCCGACAGCAAGAGCAAATACAATTGCGTCGTGGTTCGCGCCAACGGCCTGACTGCACAGAGCGATGTCGACAAATACGGCGTCCGCGCAATGAAAGACAGCTCCGGCAACACGACCTATACCGACGACTTCATCATGAAGACGACCGAGATCACAAATGCCGTAACCGCAGGCAAAACCTACGATCTCATCGGTGTTCTGGTCTTTGACTTCAGCAAATCGAAGATTGCATCCCGCAGCAAGGATGACATCATTGCCAAATAAAACCTAAAGTTCAGGATTAGAAAAAGCCGGCCATTTATTGGTCGGCTTTTTTTTTGGAAAAAATAATGAATGCCAGCGAATTCATCCGGAATAATTTGTTAAAAAAATCGTTATGGTAAAAAGTCGGCAGAAAAAAAAATCATGCCCAACGAAATTTTTACACAAGGAAAACGCCACAGTGAATGTCATTAAAACAGATATTGCAGTGATTGGAGCAGGGGGGCAGGCCTGCGGTCAGCCATTGCAGCATCCATGTCTCACCCGGAATTAAAAATAACCCTGATTTCGAAGGTATATCCAATGCGCAGCCACACAGTGGCTGCCGAAGGCGGTGCAGCCGGTGTGATTACCCCGGAAGATAATCCCCAAAATCACTTCGAGGACACAGTAGCCGACGGCGACTGGCTTTGTGAGCAGGACGTCGTGGAGTTTTTCGTTTCACAAACGACAAAAGAACTCTATCAGCTCGAGCACTGGGGCTGTCCCTGGAGCCGAACGCCGGACGGACACGTCAATGTGCGCAGGTTCGGCGGCATGAAAGTCCCGCGCACCTGGTTTGCAGCCGATAAGACCGGCTTCCATATTCTGCATACCCTTTATCAGACATCGACCCAGTTTGAGCAGATCGAACGGTTGGATGAGCATTTTGTCATCGTTCTGATCGAAGACGATGGCCAGATTCAGGGAGTGATCGTCTACGATTTGCAAAATGGCATTTTCAAGACCGTGCTGGCCAAAGCCGTGATTCTGGCGACCGGCGGAGCGGCGCAGGTCTACAGCTTTACGACCAACTCCACGATTGTAACAGGCGACGGGATGGCCCTTGCCTATCGCCATGGCGTACCGCTTCGGGACATGGAATTTGTTCAATACCATCCTACAGGTCTTTTGGGATCCGGGCTTCTGATCACTGAAGGATGCCGGGGTGAAGGCGCAGTCCTCGTCAACAAGGATGGCTACCGGTATCTGCAGGATTACGGGCTGGGTCCAGAAACGCCGGTCGGATCCCCCAAGAATAAGACGATGGAGCTCGGGCCCCGGGACAAGATCTCTCAGGCATTCTGGCACGAACAGAAAAAAGGGCGCGTTTTCGAAACACCGCTCGGCCCCGCAGTTCACCTGGACATGCGACACCTGGGCAAAAAACTTCTGCACGACAGAAGACTATATTCAAAGCCCGCGCCAGCTGGAAAAATACCGCCAGTTTGCCCAATGTATCAACTGTGGATGCTGTTATGCGGCATGTCCTCAGTATAAACTAAACAAGTCGTTTATCGGTCCGGCGGCACTTTCACTATTATATCGGTACAACCATGACAACCGCGATGCCGGAACCCCTCAGCGTCTTAAAATCATAAATCAGGAAACCGGCGTCTGGAGCTGCACATTCGTCGGATATTGCTCAGATGTATGTCCCAAGCTTGTCGTTCCTGCATCAGCCATTCAGTTGGGAAAAGAGGCAAGTACATTTGATTATATCAAACATTTTTTTAAGAAAACGCCATGAAATCATACAGAAAACCTTATATCCGGGAAGTCAGCCGTTCCTGGTGGATGAGCGATCCGTTTTATATTAAATATATGGTCCGTGAAGCGACTGCCGTTCTGAATCTCATTGTTTCCATAGAACTTCTCGTTTTTTGTCTGATTGCAGCAATCGATCCGAACAATGCTGAACGCACGATCTCAGACCTGATACAGTCACCGGCAATTATTATATTGAATATCATTGCTCTGATAGCTGCCATGTATCATGCGATTACATGGTTCAATCTCATGCCCAAGGCCGTCCGTATATTTCAGCCATATCCTCCGCAGGGAACTCGCCTCATCCCTGCGGGATTTTATATTATCATGCTTTGGTGCATAACACTTTTGGCATCGGCAATCATTGCACTTGTACTCATTTTTGCAGTTTAGGAGAGATTATGCCAGCACGTTCCAATGAACCACCATTCTGGGGATTGTTCGGATTTGGCGGAATGGTGATTGCCTTTGCATTTCCCGCGCTGCTCATCTGTATGATTATTGCAGGTTTCGGGGATGGTCATACCACATTTCACTTTACCGAAGCCATGTCACACTGGTGGGGAGCCGGAGCTATTTTTCTAATTATATTTGGTGCGGCATTCCACGGTGTCCACCGCATATACCATAGTTTTCACGATCTAAAGATACATACCGGCCGTGTTCATCATATAATATTGTATGGAACAGCTTTCTGTATTACGACTGCTGCCCTGACTGCCATCTCAATCTATTATTTTAAATCATTCCAATAATTATATATTATTCATACTATTGAGGGCACGCTATTTTTGAGTGCAGATAAATATCTGCACTCAAAAATACGCTTGCCCATCGGCCTATGCCCGCAGGGCATACGGCCTCTAATCTACTTTTATGGAACCAATTCTGACGTGCTCTTTCGCTTTTTCGAGGCGCAGGCTCATCGTCTGACTCGCTTCGTTTTCGCGGCCCCAGTTCGTGAATACCGTCGCCGTGACCGTGACATTGCCCGTCAGTTTTTGCTGATGCGAAGCAAAGTAATTCGACATGATTTTGTATTCACCCGCAGGCGCCTTTTTATGCAGATATTCTTCGGGGCCATAGCCCGTCGTCACGTCATAACTGAGCATCGCACCGGTCTGTGAACGCTTGTTACGGTAGAAGACCTCTTCTCCGCTCGGTTCGAGCACGTGCAGATCGATATCCGTATCATCGGCATCCCACATCAGTACGATTCTCAAATCCAGGTCGAGGAGTTTGCGGAATTTCGGATCGAATTCCGGGATTTTCGGCGATTTATCATCCGGCCATTTCTGCCGCTCACACCAGGCGATCAATGCATTGAGTTCTTCGAGTGCAACGACCGAAGTGTATATGGCATCACTGCGTTCCCAGCTCGTGAATGCGGCTTTGTGGAACAATTCGAGCGCTTCCTTGGCATCCTGGGCACTCCCTGTCTTT